>NZ_JALPKP010000013.1:0-112533 GCF_051383635.1 Geodermatophilus sp. CPCC 205506
AACCGCCGCCCCGGCCAGCGCGGCTTCCTGCACCACGCCTGACCGGCACCGCCTGACCGGCACTCCTGATGGGCGGCCACCCGACCGCCCGACGGGGGGTGCGGGCTCTCCTCTGATGAGCGCCCGCACCCCCCATGTCGATGACGAACACACGGTTCGACGTCGACCCTCTCGACCCGCCGCCCGTCCGGGCGGCACCTGGATCGCACATCGACTCGTCGAACTGGAGCTTCGTCATGGCAACCCTGATCACCGAGAGGGTGGACGACAGGGTCGTCGACCTGCCCTCGACCCATGCGGCCCCCCGGGCCCGGAAGTACTTCCCCTGGCTCGTCTTCGCCCTCACCTTCGCCCTGCTGTTGTCGGACTACATGTCCCGGCAGGTGCTGTCCGCCGTCTTCCCGTTCCTGAAGCTGGAATGGGCCCTGACCGACACCGAACTCGGCGGGTTGACCAGCGTCGTCGCGCTGACCGTCGGCGTGCTGGCGGTCCCCCTGTCCCTGCTCGGCGACCGATGGGGCCGGGTCCGCTCGATCGTCCTCATGGCCGTCATCTGGAGCCTCGCCACGGCCGGCTCCGCGATCGCGGCCAACTACGAGCAGCTGATGCTGGCCCGCGTCTTCATCGGCGTCGGTGAGGCCGCCTACGGCAGCGTCGGCCTGGCCGTCGTCCTGGCCGTCTTCCCGGTCTACCGCCGGGCCTCGCTCACCGGTGCCTTCATGGCCGGCGGCTCGTTCGGCTCGGTGCTCGGCGTCGCCCTCGGTGGTGCCCTCGCCGTCCAGTTCGGCTGGCGCTGGTCATTCGCCGCCATGGCCATCCTCGGCCTGGTCCTCGTCGTCGCCTACCGGGCGCTGATCAGCGACAAGAAGCTCGAGGCGCACCGCGTCGCCAGCCCCACCGACGGCCAGCCGGTGGCGGCCCCCGGCGGCCGGGCCAAGCTCCGCAGCCTGTTCAGCACCCCATCGGTCATCGCCGCCTACGTCGGTAGCGGTCTGCAGCTGTTCATCGCCGGCTCGTTGTTCGCCTGGCTGCCCAGCTACCTGGGTCGTGCCTACGGCCTGGCACCGGACAAGGCCGCCGGCGTCGCCGCGATCGCGATCCTCTTCATGGGCGTCGGCATGATCGTCTGCGGCGCGGTCACCGACCGGCTGAGCCGGACCGTGGCGATCCGCAAGTGGACGACGGCCATCGTCTACACGTCGGCCTCCCTGGTCTGCCTCGGCGTCGGCTTCTCGCTGAATCCGGGTGGCGCGCAGCTGCTGCTGTTGGCGGTCGGCGTCTTCTTCGCCGCCGGCACCTCCGGCCCGGCGGGTGCGATGGTCTCCAACCTGACCCACGAGTCGATCCGCGCCACGGCGCTGGGCACGCTCACGCTGGCGAACAACCTGCTCGGCCTGGCGGCCGGCCCGCTGGTCACCGGCATCCTGGCCGACAAGTTCGGCCTGGTCGGCGCCATGAAGATCGTTCCGATCGTGGCCGTCGGCGCGCTCATCGCCCTGCTGATCGGTCGCAAGTTCTATCTGCGCAGCCTCGCCAAGGTCAACGCTCATTCGGTCACCCGATGACCGCCGTTCTGCCCCGCGAGGACGTGCGTGAGAACGACATCGACGAGGCCGTCGCGACCCCCGTCGCGGCACCCCGCCGGAAGGTGTGGACCGGGCTGCTCGCCGCCGGTCTCGGGCTCGGCGGTGCCATGCTGGCCCACCAGTTCGTTCCCGCGATCGGCGTGCTCACCTGGGCGGTCGCGCTGGGCATGCTGGCGGGCAACACCCGGCTGCTGCCCGCCGGGGCGCGGCAGGCGCTGGGCAAGATCACCAAGCGACTGCTGCGGGTCGGGATCGTGCTGCTCGGCTTCTCGGTCTCCTTCGGCTCGATCGCCGCGCTCGGCCTCGGCACCATCGGCCTGGTCGCGGCTACCCTGGTGATCACGCTGGTGGTGACCACCTGGCTGGGCAACCGGGTCCGACTGGGCGCGGCACGCAGTCTGATCCTGGGCACCGGCTTCGCCATCTGCGGGGCCTCGGCGATCGCGGCGATGGAGGACACCGCCGGCGCCGACGAGGAGGACGTGACCGTCGGCATCGCGATGGTCACCCTGTTCGGCACGCTGGCGATGGTCCTGCTGCCGCTGCTGGCGGGCCCGCTGGGCCTGACCGACCAGCAGTTCGGCATCTGGGCCGGGGCCAGTATTCAGGAGGTCGGCCAGGTGGTCGCCGCGGCCGGCGCGGGCGGAGCGGGCGTCGTCGCCATCGCCGTGGTGGTCAAGCTGACCCGGGTGCTGATGCTGGCCCCGGTGGTCGCCACCGTCAGCGTCCGCAAGCGCTTGGCCGGCCAGAAGACCGAGGGCAAGCGGCCGCCGATCGTGCCGCTGTTCGTGCTCGGCTTCCTCGCCTGCGTCGCCTTCCGCAGCACCGGGATGGTCCCCGAGAGTGCGCTCGCCGCGATCTCCCAGGTGCAGGTCGCCGCCCTCGGCGCCGCACTGTTCGGCATGGGAGCGGCGGTGCAGATCAAGACGCTGTTCCGCCGCAGCGGCCCGGTGCTCATCGTGGCCACGTTGTCGACGCTGCTCGTCGCGGGTGTCTCGTTGGCGGGGGTCTTGCTGCTCGGGTGACAGAGGCAGACCGCTCCCTCGGCTCACACCAGACGCCGGACCCCGGACCTGATCACGGGTCGGGGGTTCGGCGTCTTCCGATGACATCGCCCACTGCCATCGTGCTCGAATGCTCGTCGCTGACGCGCACCCGATCAGGCGGCCACCGCGTGGTGCCACGACGGTGGCCAACGGTGCTGTGCACGGTCGTTCGCGGCGGATGGCTGACGTCGTCGGTCGCCGTTGACTGCTGAGACGACCTTCGGTGAACACGTGCGAACGCCCCGCAGCCGCCCTGGCAGTGTCGGATCGGGTCCGGGAGTCCCTCAGCTATCCGTGTTCGACGGGGGACTTGGGCACCGTGAAGTGGGAGCCGTCCCACCGCCAGTTCCCGAAGTGGGGGAGGGGCGCGGTGTGCGCGGCTTAGTGGACATGGTCGGAACGTAGCGCGCCGGCCGGACAGCCATGATCGTGGTGATCATCAGGTCGATGGCCACCCCGTGCTGAACGCGCGGTGAAGCCGGCGCGCGGAAGCTCCTGCCTCCACTGCGGCGTGGTGATCCGCGGCTACGAGACCGCGAGCCTTCACCCCGAGCCGGCGAACTGCTACCACCCCATCGCTCGGGGACCGCTCGACCGAGGAGTGCCCTGGTCGCGCGGGCCATACGTAGCCAGCGCCCCCGCCGGGACGGCGTGGTCGCTTCCGTGCTAGAGGTCACTGCCCGACCGGGCTGCCGGCAACAGGGGCTCTCCTCGGCGGTGGTGGGGACTCGCAGTGGGCCGACGGTGACGAGCTCGCCCCAGCGACAGGCGTCCTCGTCCTCGCCTACGCACTCGTGCCCCTGGTCGGGAGCGCGGCGGCGCTCCGCCGAACCGCGCCTGGAGGCCGCGCGGAAGCCCTCCGTCGACCAGGATCACGGCCACCGCGACGGCGAGCCCTCGCCGCATGCCGCGGCGCATCAGCGCACCGACGAGGGGGGTGGGCGACGGCGGTCGGACGAACGCCTGGGCGACGAGTCCCAGCAGCCGGCGGGCGGCGTGGATGCCCCACGGCGACGGTCGAGGCGGCAACGCCGAGTACGACGGTCAGCCAAAGCGGGAGGCCGCGGGCCCGCTCACCCCGTTGTCCACGGTCAGCGGTAGGACCGCGGGTCCGGTCGCCCGCCGGGCGGCGGTCGGCGGACGCTCGCCGTCCGTGCCAGCACCGACGACAGGAGACTCAGCACGCACAGGCCGATGATCAGGTCGACCAGGGCCGTCGCGAGCCGGCCGCCGAGGGACCCGTCCTCGGTCAACGGCAGGACGACGCCGACCACCGTGGCCAGCCCGACGATCCAGGAGAAGAAGGCGCGCGGGCGGGGTGTGGTCAGCACCAAGAGGTGCGCCAGTGCGGTGGCGACCAGCGCCAGGGCAGTGGCGGTGAGCGCGTACCGCACCGGGAACGAGTCGCCGATCGGCAGCAGCGGCGGCTCGACCATGCTCACGTCGAGCAGTCCCTCCGCGACGAGGACCCCGACCAGGGCGACGAGCGCGGCCACCACGGCGGTGGCGAGACCGCCCGCCCACAGCCGGCCCGCGTCGACCGCCGGCCGCACGGGCGAGGAAGTTTCGGGAGTCGGGTCCACACCTGGCCTCCGGAGTCGAGGGGCTCGTCGGACGGGGACGGTAGGGAGGCGTCCCGGCCGACGCCTCCCCTCCGGAGGGTGATCCGCGGATCGCGCCGGGCAGCGAGGGCCGGTCAGCCGTAGGTGTCGGCGGGGTGCGAGATCCGCACGATTCCGGACGAGCGCTTCGTCGGCGTGCGACACTCCGGCCGCGCCTCGAGCGGACCGGGCGTCCGCGGTTTCGCCGGCCTCCGGTCGGATCGGTGGCCTACCGGGCTGGGGAGGCCACCGGCTGCACGGCGGTGGGTGGCGCCGACCGTGTAGACGTCGGCCTACGGGGGGCTGGCGTCGGCAGAGGGGCGGCTGACCTGAAGCACGGCGGCCGAGTGCGGTTCGAGGTCGAGCGCGTCCTTGACGGACGTGCCCTCCCGGTCGCTGGCCGTGCCGTCGAGGACCACCCGCATGTCGAGGGCCGCCAGCCGGTCGGGCATGCGGAACTCGGTCGGCGTGGGGGCTCCGTTCAGCAGGAGCAGGTAGCTGTTGCCCGTGATGGGCAGGTCCACCTCGTCGAGCTCGCCGATCGCCTCACCGACCAACAGGACGCCGCTGCACTGCAGCGGCGTGCCCCAGTCGTCGAGCTGCATCTCACGACCCTCGGGGTTGACCCAGTAGATGTCCTTCACCGGTGCCACCGGAGAGGGGACGGCCCTGGAAGAACCCCCGGCGCCGGAACACCGGTTCGTCGGCGCGCAGCTCCAGCAGCCGGCGGGTGAACTCCACCAGCGCCCGGCGATCGTCCTCCTCGTGGAGCCAGCCCCAGTCCAGCCAGGTGAGCTCGTTGTCCTGGCAGTAGGCGTTGTAGCGCCACCAGCAGTGGCTGCCGGGACCCGGCACCGGAAGAGGTCTCTCCACGACGCGCGTGGGCCCCACCGAGCGGTACGGATCGATCAGCCGGCACATCGGTGCGGGTGTGGCTCCAGGCGCGGTAAGAGCGCGGTCCTCCTCGTGGGGTGACGCCGTGCGCGGAGATCCGGCGCAGGCTGACAGTCACGAGCAGGCGCGTCAGAGGCGGCCTCGTACTCACACAGAACAAGAAGGGGCGACCGATGAACGGCTGGCTCATGTGGGGACTGATCATTCCGTTGTTGCTGGTCGTCGCCGGGATCATCACCATCCGACGCCGCAACCACCGACCCTGACCTGCCGCCGCTCTTCGTGCCCCCGGTGGCTCACCGTCGAGAACGACGGCGGGCGTCCGTGGCGGAGCGCGTTGGAGGCCAGCTCCTCAAAGCAGGGCAGTAGCCGCTCCACCGCAGCCTGCTCCTACTGTCCAGGGTGCGCATGACGCTGGAGCTGCGGGTGGCGGCCATGTCGGCGGGCAGCGCCCAGCTGCCAGACAGGTCCACCTGGTGATCGCTCGCGTCCCGGCCGGCGCCGGAGGCGACCAACGCCCAGGGTGAACGCGTCGGCGGGTGCCCGCTCACCGGCGCTGCCCAGCAGCGCACCGAGGCCCGACCACGAGGACGGCCCACCGGTCAGGGTGGGGGAGGCCTGCAGCCCGGCGACGGGCGAGGCGGTCGCCCCGCCGCCGACGCCGGGGCGTGCTGCGGGGCGGGGAGAGGACTCGGTGCGCGGCGGCGGGCGGCCGGGTGGGGCAGGGGGAGCGAGGTTCGGCATGGGCCGTCGGTCAGCGGGCGCCCCGCTCTGAAACGCCTGGAGCAGCGCCCCTGCCCGCTGCCGCGGGAAATCAGACGCGTGCCGGCCAGAGCGGCCAGCGGATTGGTGCTGGCCACGATCGGCTCCGCCGCCGACGATTTCGGCCAGCGCGACGGCCGACCCGGTTGGGGGGACTGCTGCGCCCTTGGCTGACATCTGCTTTGTGGACCTGGTCCCGCAGGAAGGATGTCGCTGTGCCGAAGAAGTGCCCGCCGGAGTCCAAGCGTGACGTCCTGCGGGTCGCCCGCCGAGGCGACTCGAGCCAGGCCGAGGTCACCGCCGACTTTGGCATCTCCGTCGAGTCGGTGCGCCGCTGGGTCCGCCAGGCCGACATCGACGACGGCGTGGTGGACGGCCAGACCAGCAGCGACCAGTCGGCGACCGGATGATGTGCGGCCAGACCTCGAAGACCCTGGGCGGCGCGGCCATCCCCTCGATGCAGCCCCTCCCGCCGATCCAGTCGCCCGCCGACTCGCTCGACTCTCAGGAGAACCCGAACGGCTGTCGCGGGCCCGGCGCTCACCCCACCGCACGCCCGGGCCATCCGGGACAGCTGTGACGCCTGGGGCAGTTGGTCCCGTGGGCGTATCCCTGTGCCGTGTCCGAGCGATGACCGCAGTGAGATGGCCGCGCCGTCGACGCCCTCTGGCCCTTCCCGTGTGCCCGGCGGCGGCGAGACGCGGTCATCTCCCAACTGGCGCTCCCCCGCGCACACCGGCCGGGGGAGCCGATGCGGAGGTGCGATGCGTCAGTCGAGCCCGGACACCTTGCCCCGCCCTCGTGAATTGTCCGACCGCAGCGATCCGGCGGTGCTCTACGTCCGCTCGTACCTGCTCATCCGAACGGCGGTCGGGGCGATCGGCATCCTTCTGCCCCTCGTCCTGATCGCCGGGGAGAGCTGGGTCCGGGGCGGCGGTGTGCACATCGAGAGCTCGCTGAGTTCCTACTACCACACCTCGATGCAGGACGTGTTCGTCGGCGCTCTGTGCATCATCGCCGTCTTGCTGGCGACCTACCTCGCGGGGCGACCGTGGACGTGGGACTTCTGGTTGAGCCTGCTTGCGGGACTGGCTCTGCTCGGAGTGGTGTTTCTCCCGATCGGGCGGCCTGGCATCCCCGCCGGAGCCCCCCGGTGCGGCAGCACACCCGCGCTGTCCGGCTGCTCGCCGATGGAGCAGCTGCTCGGCGAGGTCCGGACGGAACAACTCCACCTGATCGCCGCGGGCGGGTGCTTCGTGCTGCTGGCCGCCCTGTCCTTCCTCTTCGCCCGGCGGGAGCGCGCCCAAGGCGGCAACCTCTCCGCGGCGTACGTCCACGGCCTCTGTGGTGGGGTGGTCCTGCTGTCGGTCGCCGCTGCGGGGCTCGGCCGGTACGGGGAGGTCGACCCCGGGCCGCTTCCCCTGCTGTTCGCGGCGGAGACCGCCGCCGTCTGGGCCTTCGCGGCGTCTTGGCTTCTCGCCGGCCGGGACCTGTGGCTACGGCTGCTGCGGCCGCGGCGCGGCGTCGCCCGCGCCGTTCCACGACCACGTGACGCGCAGCGTCGGCTGCTGGTGGATGGAACTCCCGTGGCGGCGCAGCCCGGTCCCGATTCGGCTCCGGACACGAACCGGGGTTCCGCCCCGCAGGCCGCCGGCTTCTATCCGGATCCCTTGTCACACGAGCAGTACCCACGGACCGAGCGGTGGTTCGACGGGAGCTCGTGGACCGCCGTCACATGCCCGGTCTTCGATCCGAGCCGGGGATCGGAACCGGCGCCGAGTCGCGGCGTCGGCCTTCCCCGACCCCGTGGCCGGTCGGCCCACCACGACGATCTCGGGGAGACCGTGAGTGCGGACCACGTGATCGACGGGGAGGGCGTCCAACTCCTGGCTCGATGCGGGAGGTGCAACGACCCCTCCTGCGCCGGCCACCCGGAGAGCACAGGACGGGGCGGGGCCACCCTTCCCTCGCCGGGCTCCCCGGACGTCACGGGTCATCCGGCCGGAGCAACGTCGTCGACCGAACAGCACGAGCGCGAGTGGACGGACGAGCGAGGGGCCGAGCTCGAGGTCGCGGACCTCACCAAGCTCCTGGCGGCGTCCTGCCCTGGCGGAGACGTCGTCCTCCCCAGGCTCGAACGCTGGCTCGACCTCATCGGGGTCGATACGGATTCGCGGTCCTCAGAGTTGTGGGGGGACGTGCCGGGGCAGCCGATGTGGTACGTCGGCGTGTACATGTGGTCGTGGTCCACCTCCACGCCCTGGGACGAGCGCGGTGAGAGCCTGTCGGCGAATCTGGCGACGTTCATCGACGCGAACGGCGTGCCGCTTGTTCCGGGACGACCCGGTGCCGAGTTCCGAGGCTCCTACCGGCCGTTGGCCGTAGCGCTGCGCAAGCGGATCGCGGAGCGCTCCGCTCGCGTGTCCGTCAGCCCCTCCCCGGTCGTCCACGAGCGCGCCCTGGAGCGGCACGCGGCGGCGAGTCACGCCCCGGTGGCGGCCGGGCGGCACGGCACCTCTGAGCCCACGATCCCTCCCTACGTGGAACGGGTACTCGCCCTCCGCCTCGACGTGCTGCGGCTCACCGCCGAACTCGATCAGGTCCGCGAAGCGCAACAGCGCCTGCAGTACCTGTACGACGGGACCGGGAGCAACGAGACGATCGCGGGTGACGCCTCGTCCATCGGTGGCCCGCGCGGCAGGGGAGGGCGCACCGACCCGGGCGGAGATGTGTCTGGCTGATCCCCTGCCGTGGGCCGGCGTGCAGGCCGACCGGTCGTCGCCCGGTGCTCTCAGGCGCCGCGCCCCACCATCGCAACCGCATCATCACCGACCGCTCAGACGATCCGCAGGACACGCCCCGGGCGGTCGGCTTCGGCCGTGGGCCTCGGGCGATGAAGCGTGCTGTTCCTCGCCGGTCGCGGCCGCGACCGGCCATGGCCGAGACCCTGGAGGACCCGTGGCCATCTACCCCGGAGCTGTCTTCAAGCCGACCGACTTCGGCGGGAGAACCCCCCGCACCGAGCAGGGTCGCGGCATCCTGCACGTCGCCGTCTCCGAGCGCCGGTCGCTGCCACCGTTCAACGGCAACACCTGGCACTTCTACGTCGCCAAGGACGGCTACTGCGAGCAGTACGTGGACACCGCCTTTCGGGCGTTCGCGGACGTCGAGGCCAACGACGACGCGATTGCCATCGAGACCCAGGGCGGCACCGGCTCGAGCGCTCAGGTCGAGAGCGAGCTGTGGACCCCGGCCCAGGAGGAGCGGCTCGCCGACATCATGCGCTGGGCCCGCGCCATCCACGGCGTGCCGCTGGAGCTGCTGCCCGACAGTCGACCCGGCCGGCGTGGCTGGGGCCCGCACCGGCTGGGGATCGAGCACTCCCGCGGCGTCGGCGCGGTGCCCGGGTGGCTGCAGCCGGGCGGTGAGCGCTGGTCCAGCGTGATCGGCAAGCTCTGCCCCGGCGCCGCGAAGGTCGGCCAGATCCCGGGCATCCTCGGCAAGGCGGCCGGAGGCGGAGTCCTCCCCCCTCCGTCCGCGCCACCGGTGCCGCCGCCGGTCGTGGTCCCGGGCGCTCCGCCGCGACGTGGTTGGGACCTGCCGCGCGGGCACTACTACGGCAACATCCGTGGCCCGGCTCGCAGCCACGGCGGCTACTACGTCCGCGAGCGGCCGTTCGTGCAGAACATCCAGCAGTGGCTGATCTGGCGGGGGTGCGTCGCCGAGGTGCCGTCTCGGGACTACAACCGCTCGGGCTGGGACGACGGGATCTGGCAGGCTGCGACCGACCGGGCGATGATCGAGTTCCACCGCCGCTTCTACCCGGGCCAGCCGTACCCGGCGCAGTGCTGGGCCGACGACTACGACCGCCTGGCCCGGGTGGAACCCGTGGCGTCGACCACCCAGCGGGGCCTGCGAGCACTGCTCAGTCGTCTGAGCGGCACACGACCGGGCCGTGTGGCGCAAGGGAACCAAACCGCTCGACTCTGAGCCGGTTCGCGGTGGCTGCGCTGCGCTGCTTCGCTCCGGTGCCGACGGCCCCGGGGGAAGCCGCGCGGCCGGCAGGGTGGGCACGGCCACAGCCGCTGTCCTCGTCGCGCGGCACCTCGGATACCCCCTGAGACGGCAACCACGGGAGGGCCAACGGGACGGGCAGAAGCGCGTGGAGCGGTAGAGCAACCGGAAGAGCAACCGGAAGAGCAACGCGCTCCGAACGGCGGCGAACCGAGAGCGACGACGGCGCACGCCGCCCGCTTCTGATGTGGCCGGATGGCACCCGGGCGGACGGCGGTGGACCCCTCGGACGTGACTGGGGGTCACGGGGTCGCAGGTTCAGATCCTGTCAGCCCGACAGCTGATCCGCAGGTCAGAGGCGGGTCGGCCGAACAGGCCGCTCGCGCGGGCCCGGTCCAGCAGCCGGGCCACCTGGATCGGCTGAGCCCGACTCCTCGGAGATGTCGACCTTGGACGCGTCCTCGAGGTGACAGCGGCGCGCGACTGCCGCCTCGGCCAGAGGCAATGACCCCGTCGGAGGCGCCGCCGAGGCGGCCACAGCACCGGGCCACGGCTCGGACGTCGCAGGCGGGCCGGCGACCAGGGCACGGGGAACCACGACTCATCGCCACGGTAGGCGGCTGCGACCGTCCCAGTACTCGCGGGGGTCCTGCTGCATGCCCAGCGTCAGCCCGAGGTCCTGCGCGTCGAGGATGTCGCGCACGGTGAGGGCCTGATGGTTCGCGGTCAGTTGCGCCACGGTCACTGCGCCGCTGAGGACGACGTCGCACCATGGCTGCGCCAGTGCGGCCGCCAGGGCCAGCGCGTCGACGGTGACACCGTGCGTGCGGGCCTCGTGGGCCAGTCCACCGTTGGCGGCGGCCGCCCGATCGGTCAGCCGGCCGTTGGCCAGCGCCTCCTTGACCACCACCCGCCAGCCGGCCGCATGTGCCTCTGCGAGCGCTGGTGCCACCGAGGACTCGCACAGGTTCCACGTGCTCTGCACGCTGCTGAACAGCGGCTGACCGTCGACGACGACGTCGAGCGCGCGGCGGACGGCCGCGGCCTGCGCAGGGCCGGACGTGGACAACCCGATCTCCACCCCGTCGGTCCGGATGCGCGCCAGCCCGTGCAGGACGGCGCGGTCCTGCCACAGCGGGCTGTCCAGGGTGAGCGAGTGCACCTGGTACAGCCGCAGATGGGCCCCGAGCAGCGTTCGGGACTCCTCGAACTGCCGTTCCAGCATGGCGAGACCGTGGTCCTTGACCTCGTGCTGCGGTGCGTCGATACGCCAGTCGGCGGTGTAGCGGTATCCCCACTTGCTCGCCACGAAGGGCGGTGGCGTGACCCGGCCGGGCAACCACGACCCGAGGAACTCCTCGGCCCGGCCGTAGGAGCGGGCGGCGTCCAGGTAGTCGACACCGAGGTCGGCCGCGGCATCCAGCAGCTCGTGCGCCCGGCGCCGGAGGCCCTCGGGGGAGCGGTCGGCTGGCAGGTCGGCGTCCCGGCCGGCGGTGATGTACGCCGGGCGGCCGACGGCGGCGAGCCCGAGCCCGAGGCGCGCGCGGTCACCCGTCCGGTGCATCCCGTCCCCCTACTCCCGGCCCGCCTGCCCGGGCGAGGTTAGGAGGGCCTCGGCCCTCGTGTCGAGCGGGGCTCGGTCGACCGGCGCCGGTGGGACGACCAGTTGTACGAGGTCCCCGACGAGGCCGTGCAGGGTGTGCGGGCGATCGAAACCGGCTATACCCGGGGTCGGTGACCCGGTGTCGGCATCCTCGCCGACCACTGACGCGTGGTGCCGCTCCCCGCAGCCGCCGGCGCGGGGACCGGCACCGCTCCCGCCACAGGTGTCGAACCACCCGAGACAGGTGCTTGCACGATGACCACGCTGCCCGTGACCGCCCCGGTCCTGGACGGGGACCCGTTCTCCCGCGCCGTGCTCGCCGACCCCATCCCCTTCGACACGCTCGTGCGGGAGACGGGCCCGGTGGTCTGGCTGAGCCGGTACGGCGTGTGGGCGGTGGGTCGGCACGCCCTGGTCGAGCAGGTCTTCAAGGACCACGAGACCTACATCTCCTCGGCCGGCACCGGCCTGACCAACATCAAGCACGAGGCGACGTGGCGTCGTCCCAGCGTCATCCTCGACCAGGACCCGCCGGAGCACACCCGGGCCCGGGCCGTCATGACCAAGGCGCTCTCGCCGCAGGTCATGCGGAGGCTGCGGGTGCAGTTCGCCGCCACCGCGGACGACCTCGTCGACGAGCTCCTGGCGCGGGGCACGTTCGACGCCGCGGTGGATCTCGCCGAGCGGTTCCCGCTGACCGTGCTGCCCGATGCCGTCGGGCTGGCCCCGGAGGGCCGCGAGCACCTGCTGCCGTACTCCGACGTCAACTTCCAGTCGATGGGCCCGCCCAACGAGCTGTGGCAGGAGGCCGTCGACCGGGCCGGCGACGCCGCCGACTACGTGGCGTGGCAGATGCGGCGCGAGGCGCTGTCCGACGACGGCATCGGCGCCGGGCTCTACGCCGCGGCCGACGCGGGCGAGATCACTCAGGAGGAGGCCGCCCTGCTGGTCCGGACCTTCCTGTCTGCGGGCATCGACACGACCGTCTTCGGCATCGGGTTCGCGCTGGACTCCCTCATGCACCACCCCGACCAGTGGGCCCTGTTGCGCGAGAAGCCGGTGCTGGCCAAGCACGCCTTCGAGGAGACCCTGCGGCACAGGCCGCCCAGTCCGATCATCGGCCGCACCACCGCCGTCGCCACCGAACTGGCCGGCGTGGAGCTGCAGGCCGACCAGAAGGTGCTGCTGTTCCTCGCCGCGGCCAACCGCGACCCCGACCGGTGGGAGGACCCCGACCGCTTCGACATCACCCGCCGGGCCTCCGGGCACATGGCACTCGGCGCGGGCATCCACGCCTGCGTCGGCCAGCTCGTCGCCCGCCTGGAGGCGGAGTGCGTGCTCTCCGCGGTCGCCCGGAAGGTGGCCAGCCTGGAGCCCGCCGGCGAGCCGGAGATCAAGTACTCGAACTGGCTGCGTGGCTACACGTCGCTGCCGGTCTCGGTCACGCCGGCCTGACGACAGCACCCGCCCGGAGGGGAACCGTGAAGAAGCTCGTCAACGCGCCCGCCGACGTCGTCCCCCAGATGCTGGAGGGGGTCGCGCTCACCAACCCTGGCGTCACGCTGCTCGAGGGGGGTGTGATCGTCCGCGCCGACGCCCAGGAGCAACGACGGCGCGGCGTGGTCGCCGTCCTCTCCGGCGGCGGGGCGGGGCACGAGCCGGCGCACGCGGGCTTCGTGGGGGCCGGCATGCTCTCCGGCGCCGTCGTCGGCGACGTCTTCACCTCCCCGTCGACGGACGCGGTGCTCGCCGCGATCCGGGTGGTCGGCGGCGAGGCCGGCGTCCTGCTCGTGGTGAAGAACTACACCGGTGACCGGCTCAACTTCGGGCTCGCCGCCGAGATCGCCCGGCAGGAGGGCATCCCGGTCGAGGTGGTGGTCGTGGCCGATGACGTCGCGCTGGCGGCCGACGGGCGCAACGCCGGCCGGCGCGGCCTGGCCGGGACCGTCCTCGTGCACAAGGTCGCCGGCGCCGCGGCCGAGGACGGCCGGCCGCTGGCCGAGGTGGCCGCGGCGGCCGCCGCGGTGGCCGGGGCCGTGGGCACCATGGGAGTGGCCCTCTCGGCCTGCACCGTGCCGGCCGCCGGAGCGCCGGGGTTCGACCTGGGGCCGGACGAGATCGAGTGGGGCCTGGGGATCCACGGCGAACCCGGGGTCGAGCGGACGGACAACCGCCCCGCCGACGAGATCGTCGATCGGCTGCTCGGCCAGATCCTGGGCGACCGGGGCATCCGCGCCGGCGACCGCGCGGTGGTGCTGGTGAACAACCTGGGTGGGACCCCACCGATGGAGCTGTCCATCGTCGCGCGGGCAGCGCTCGCCCGGCTGCGCTCGGTCGGTGTGACCGTGGAGCGGGCCTGGGTCGGAACCTTCATGACCGCGCTGGAGATGGCCGGTTGCTCCTTGTCGGTGCTGCCCGTGGACGACACCGTCCTGGCCTGGCTGGACGCTCCGTCCGCCGCGCCCGCGTGGCCACCGGCCGGCCAGGGCCGGGTCGCCGTCACCGCCGAACCGTCCGTGGCGCCGGTCGTCTCGACGGACGACGGACACATCCCGGTCCCCGAGGACTCGCCGTTGCGACGGGCCGTCGTGGCGGTCGCGGCCACGCTGGCCGACGCCGAGCCGGAGTTGACCGCGATGGACCGCGAGGTGGGCGACGGTGACCTCGGCGCCAGCCTGGAGCGGGGGGCCACGGCCCTGGCTGACGCGCTGGATCGCCTGCCCGGCGAGCACCCCGCTGCGACTCTTCGTGCCATGGCCGCGGTCGTCAGGCGGGTGGTGGGCGGCACCTCCGGCCCGCTGTACGCGGTGCTCCTCCTGCGCGCGGCCGGGGCACTGGAGGCCGTTCCCGAGCCGGAGCCGGCCGACTGGGCCGCCGCGCTGTCGGCCGGCGTCGACGGCGTCATGGAACTCGGGGGAGCCGAGCCGGGGGATGCCACGATGGTCGACGCACTCGTACCGGCCGCCCGCGCCCTGGCCGCGGAGGCTGCCAGCGCCTGGCCGGTGGCCTTGGCCGCGGCGGTCGAGGCCGCCCGCGACGGCGCCACGGCGACGGCCGGCCTGGTCGCTCGCCGTGGCCGCGCCAGTTACGTGGGCGAGCGGGCCGTCGGTCGGGTCGACCCCGGCGCGCACGCCGTCACCCTGTGGTTGGCAGCGGTCCAGCGGGCGCTCGCCGGAACCGACCGGTCGGATCCCTCGTCGTCTGCTCGTCCCTGACCGGAGCGAGGCGCCGCTCTGGCGACGGTCCTCGCCCGGCGGGCGCAACCATCGGCCGCATCCCCCGGTGGTGCTTCGGCCGCCCTGCCATGGAGCGCGCTCGGGTTCTGTCACGAGGGTTCGGAGCACCCTTCGAGTCCGGCACGGTCACGTCGATCGACAACGACGGGAGCAGGCCGCCAGATCCACTGGAGAAGAACTGGAGGAAGCCGCCGGGCAGTGCGTTGCGATTCTGCTGCGGTCCTACGGTTTCCTCCCGAGGGGGAGGCGATCCCTGGACGCAGCTCGATGACTGTTGGACTGCCGGTCCGTGCGCGTGCCGGACCCCCCGGGGTCCGACGCAGAAGGCTCGTGGCGCGCTGTGTCCAACGCCGTCGGGGTGCCCTCACTCAGCACCGGACTGGCATGGGAGGGCACGCCCGAGTGGTGGAGACGAAGCCGGCCTGCCGTCACGCCGAGCCGGCCAGCCGGCGTCCCTCCCCGACCCGCACAACCACCTGCACGGCGTCGTTGTGCCGGATCTGGGCGACGCCCTGTACGCGCCGGTCGCGGTGGGCGCTTGGCCGCCGGGTCCGCCCGGCTGGCGGGCCTGCACCCGGGGCGCCGCTACCGGGTCCGACTGCAGCTCCCGGGGATCGACACCGGCGGCGGCTGACCTGGCCTGCCCCGTGGTGCGCCGACGGGAGGGTGTGGCGACGCAGGTCACGCCGCCCGCAACTCTTGACTAGCCCATTGACGATCGGCCAGGTTGGTGTCTACCTTTCGGGTGCGCCGTCTCGGCGCATCCGTGGTGGATCAACGAGGAGTCCTCATGCGCATCCCGAAGGCCCTGTCGGCCGCCATTGTGGCCTGCCTGCTCGCGGCCGGCTGCGGAGGTGGGGCGTCGTCCGAGGAGGGCGGAGCCACCACCGGGGGGAGTGAGGTCACGCAGGTCTCGCTCGGTGTCCTCCCCCTCGTCGACCTGGCCCCCATCTACCTGGGACAGGAGCAGGGGTTCTTCGCCGACGAGGGGATCGAGCTGACGTTCCAGATCGCCCAGGGCGGCGCGGCGATCGTTCCCAGCGTGCTCAGCGGTGAGCTGGACTTCGGGTTCAGCAACCCCACGTCGCTGATCGTGGCGCGCAGTCAGGGCCTGCCGGTGAAGATCATCGCCCCTGGCGGCTCCAGCACCGGCGAGGTGGGCGCCGACTACGGCGCGGTGGTCGTGCCGCCGGGCAGCGACATCCAGGACGCCGCGGGCCTGGCCGGCCGCCGGGTGTCGGTCAACACGTTGAGCAACATCGGGGACACGTCCATCCGCGAGTCCGTCCGGGCGGCCGGCGGGGACCCGGACGCCGTGCAGTTCGTCGAGCTGCCCTTCCCCGACATGGGCGCGGCGCTGCAGAACGGCCAGGTGGACGCCATCTGGGTGGTCGAGCCCTTCCTGACGGGCGCGCTCGCCCAGGGGGCCGTGCCGGTCGCGTGGAACTGGATCGACGTGTCGCCGGACCTCATGGCCTCCGCGTACTTCACGTCCGAGCAGACGCTGCAGGAGAACCCCGACCTCGTCGAGCGCTTCGCCGGCGCCGTCGCCCGGTCGGCGGAGTACGCGCAGCAGAACCCCGACGAGGCTCGGGCGATCATCGGGACCTACACCCAGATCCCGCCGGAGGTCATCGAGCAGATCACCCTGCCGCGCTGGCAGCCGGAGGTGAACGCCGAGTCGACGCAGCGTCTCGTCGAGCTGGCCCTCGCGGACGGATTGATCGAGACCGAGGTCAGCACGGACGACCTCGTCGCCCAGACCGGAGACTGAGGCGCGGGATCTCTCGCCGGGGTCAGTCCTCGGCGAGGGCCTCCACCGACGTGTGGTGCCGGGCGAGCAGCGCGGCCCTCGGGTCGTCGACCGCGACGAGCTCCCGGAAGCGGCGGGTGGCCTGCGGGCCGAGGGTGTCGTAGACGTCGGTGAACAGCTCACGGGCCCGGCGTGCCGGCCACTTCGCGGGCAACAGTTCGGCCGGCAACTCGGGGTCGAGCGCGGGGAAGGTGCGCCAGACGTCGATGAGCGTCGTCCGCAGCACCAGCGCCTCGGCATCGGTGACCTCGCCCGCGTGGACTCGGTCGGCGACCCGGCTGAAGTCCTCGAGGAAGTCGGCGTAGCGGTCGCCCAGCTCCTGGAGGTCCCAGGCGCGCGCCGGGTCGCCGTCGGCGGGCCCGCAGGCCGTGCCGACGACGATGGTGGCGGTGCTCAGGGAGAGTTCGGCGAGCAGGGCGTCGGCCTGGCTGCTGTGATCGCCCGGCGCGGCCCACACGCCGTCGAACAGCGCGGTGAACCCCAGCCACCGCAGGCGCGTGCGCAGCGTGGACCGCAGGGAGCGGTTCTCCTCGGGAACGGAGAAGGCCACCATCGTCCACCGGCCGTCCCACGGCTGCGGATCGCTGCCGAACCGGAAGATCCGGTGAGTCCCCTCGAGGAGAGTGGTGTGCGCGGCCTCGCTCAGCGCGTACGCCGTCCGCCGGCCCTGACGGGTGGCGACGAGGAGGTCCTTGCGGGCCAGGCGGCTGATGGCGGCGCGCGCGTTCTGCTCGGTGACGCCGAACTCGGCCAGCAGGCGGACCAGCGCCGTCGAGGGCAGCGACTCGGTGCGGTGGTACCAGAAGTCGCCCAGCAGGGTGAGCAGCAGGTGCTGCGGTCGCGTCCCCACCCCGGCGCCGGCCGCCGCGTCCACGCCCTCCGTCACCTGGCTCACGCCGAGGATCGTAGGCACCGGCGATCCCCGACCAACGTTGGACAGCAGTGTTGACGCTCGTCCGAGTGAGCGTCTAGCTTTGGGATCGTCCCCACGGGGCCGCGACGACGTGATGAGCGAGGAACCATGGACGACCTGCGGGAGCTGTACCACCGCGCCAACCAGTACCGCGAGCCGGCGTTCCTCGAGCGCCCCTACCTCGGCTCGCCGGGAGCGCCGGCGCAGGACGAGACCAACATCAGCAAGACGTGGATGCACCTCAACGGCGGCTTCCTGATGGGGTACGAGTACACCCGCTGGTGGCAGGAGTCGCGGGCGCTGCGCACCACCGCGGTCCTGGGCGACTGGAGCTGGCTGAACAAGGTCCGCATCACCGGCCCGAACGCCGAGGACTTCCTGGACCGCATCTCGGTCAAGAGCGTGCGGCGGCAGGAGGTCGGGCAGACGCTGTTCACGCCGATGCTCAGCGAGCACGGCAAGATCGCGATCGAGGGGCTGGCCCTCAAGCTCGGCGACGACGACTACCTGTTCACCCAGTCCGGCGCCCAGTTCTGGCTGCCCCGGCAGGCCGAGCAGCTCGGCATCGACGTCCAGCTGGAGGACCAGACCCCCGACTGGACGTGCTACGCCCTGCAGGGGCCCCACTCCCTGCAGGTGCTGGAGGCGGTGACCGGCGAGGCGTTCGCCGACATGCGCTTCTCCCGCTGGCGCCGGATCGAGCTCTTCGGCACCGAGGTGATAGTCCAGCGCCAGGGCGTGACCGGCGAGGTCGGCTACGAGTTCTTCATGCGCACCGACACCGGCCGCGCCCACGAGCTGTGGCGCCGCATCCGCGAGGTCGGCCGGGAGTTCGGGCTGCGGGAACTGGGCTTCAAGGCGCAGCTGATCGGCCACACCGAGAGCAACATGCCCACGATCATCCGCGACTTCCTGCCCGACCGGTTCCCGCGCGAGAAGCTGTCCCGCTTCGCCCGGCTGTGGGTCACCGAGGAGGAGCTGGCCGCCGTCGACTACGACCTCGCCGATCAGCTGGTCACCCCGGCCGAGGTCGGCTGGGGGTACACCGTCGACCTCGACCACGAGTTCGTCGGCCGGGACGCGCTGCGCGCCGAGGCCGATGCCGGCGGACCCCGCCGGCTCTGGCGTGGCCTGCTCTGGAACGCCGACGACATCGGCGAACTGTTCGCCGCCCAGTTCCGTGACGCTCCCGCCCCGCCGCCGCCGGACCTCCCGTGGGGCCAGTTCCGCCTGCAGTTCCAGCGCGTGCGCCGGGACGACGAGCAGGTGGGCTGGGCCTCCGCCGCGACCTACAGCCCGAACCTCCGACGCATGATCAGCAACGCCCGCGTCGACCGGGAGCTGCCGATCGGCACCGCGGTCACCGTCGACTGGGGTTTCCCCGGCTACCCGACCTGGCGCCTGCGGGCCACCGTGGTGGAGCAGCCGTTCATCGCCCAGCACCGCCGCGACGACCTCACCGCGGCGGCCGCCGGCCGGGTGGGCACGGCGGGGGAGTGAAGGCGATGCACCAGTCCCTGGACATCGCCGCGATCCTGCGCCGCGCCGAGCAGTTCTCCCCGCGCCGCGAGGTGGTCAGCCGCGAGCCCGACCGCAGCTGCCACCGCACCACCTACGGGGAGCTGGCCGCCCGGGCCCGCCGGCTGGCCTCCGCCCTGCTCCGGCTCGGACTGGAGCCCGGCACGCGGGTGGCGACCCTGTGCGCGACGCACCGACAGCACTGGGAGGCCTACTACGCGGCGCCCATCGCCGGCCTGGTCACCCATCCGCTGAACCCGCGGCTGCACCCCGACGACATCGCCTTCATCGCCGACCACGCCGGCGACCGGGTCCTCATCGTCGACGAGGCGTTCCTTCCCCTGTTCGAGCAGATCCGCGACCGCACTCCGTTCCGGAACGTCGTGGTGGTGGGAACGGCACCCCCGGGACTGCTGGGCTATGAGCAGCTGCTCGCCACCGGAGACCCGGAGTGGCAGCCCGCCGAACTCGACGAGCGGTCGACCGCGCTGGTCACCTACACCAGCGGCACCACCGGCCGGCCCAAGGGTGTCGAGGTGTCGCACCGCGCGATCGCCGTGCACGCGCTGTCCAGTGCCCTGCCCGGATGGCTGGCCATCCGCGACGACGACGTCGTCATGCCGGTCGTCCCGATGTTCCACGCACTGGCCTGGGGCTGGCCGTACACCGCCGCCCTGCTCGGCGCCAAGCAGGTGCTCCCCGGGCCGTTCCTCGACCCGGACAGCCTGCTCGAGCTCATCGAAGGCGAGCGGGTCACCCTCACCGGCGGCGTGCCCACCGTGTGGATGGGTCTGCTCAACACCCTCGACGCCGCCCCCGGCGCGCACGACACCAGCTCGCTCCGTGCGGTGCTCAGCGGCGGCGCCACCGCCCCGCCGGCGATGATCGAGGGCCTGCGCGGCCGGCACGCCGTCCCGCTCGTGCACACCTGGGGGATGACCGAGCTCATCATGGGCGCCATCGCCAACCTGACCTGGGACCTGCAGGACGCACCGGAGGACGAGCAGCGCCCCAACCGCTACGCCCAGGGCGTGCCCATGCCGTTCCTGGAGATCCGGGCCCGGGGAGAGGCCGGCTTCGTGGCGTGGGACGGACACAGCCTGGGGGAGCTGGAGATCCGCGGCCCCTGGGTCGCCCAGGAGTACGTCGGCGCTCCGGAGGCCAGCGCGGAGCAGTGGACCGACGACGGCTGGTTCCGCACCGGCGACGTCGTGACCATCAGCGAGCGCGGCTACATCCGCATCGCCGACCGCGCCAAGGACCTGGTCAAGTCCGGCGGCGAGTGGATCTCCACCCCCGAGCTGGAGAGCGCCCTGATGGACCACCCGGCCGTCGCCGAGGCCGCAGTCGTCGCCGTCGCCGACGAGAAGTGGACCGAACGGCCCCTGGCCGTGGTCGCCTTCCGGACCGGCGCCACCGCGACATCCGAAGAGCTGCGGGAGTTCATCGCCCCCAAGGTGGCCCGCTGGTGGATCCCGGAGCGCATCGAGATCGTCGAGGCCATCCCCAAGACCGCCGTCGGCAAGTTCAACAAACTCGTCCTCCGCCAGCAGTACGACACCCCCACCGACACTCCGGACGCAGCGAAGGCAGACACATGACCGCGGCCAGCACCCCGACCCGTCACAACTACCGCGGCCGGGTCGCCTGGGTCGACACCGACGCCAGCGGCCGCATCCACTTCACCGCAGCCTTCCGCTGGGCCGAGGCCGCCGAACACGACCTGCTCCGCAGCCTCGGCCACTCCTTCCACGGCGGCTTCCCCCGCGTCGACGTCCAGGCCACCTACCGCGCCCCGTTGCGCTTCGACGACGAGTTCGAGCTCGCCCTCGGCGTCGCCACGGTGGGCAGGTCATCGATCGGCTACACATGGCTGATCCGCACCGGGAGCGACCTCGCCATCGAGGGACGTCACCTGGCGGTGTACGTCGGCGACGGGGAACGCCCGGTCCCGCTGCCCGCACAACTGCACGACCAGCTCTCACACATGCTCCCGAAGACCGCCGCCGTGCCGGGCGCGTCCTGACGACCAGCTGCACCTCGGCCGGGCGACGTCGGGTGGGTGGAATGCTCGGGACACGCAGGTGATCCGGCTGACTCACCGTCACGCTCCGCAAGGGCGCCACGGTCGCTGAAGATCAGTGCTCGTGCAGTTCGCGACCGCGATTCCTCACCACCTTTGTGACCACCAGGCACCCTGTGCGGAGTCCGTCGCCCCGTGCACCAGTCGAATCTCCTCGCCGGCCGGGAGGGCGTCGGGATGCCTCCGGGCCCAGGCCAGGAGCGCGATGTAGGCCACGTCGAAGACGAAGCACAGGATTCCGAGCGTCAGGATGAAGGCAGAACTCTCGTGGACACCGAAGATGATCGTGGGCGCGGCGGTCCCGATCCACTTCGCGACCGCAATGGTCATCGACTGCCCGCGCGGCCCGCGCCGCCCAACGAACATCGCGATGAACAGTCCAGACATCAGCAGGTTCTGCAGAAACGCTGAGTAGCGCGCCGCCTGGGCGTAGTCGAACTCGACGACGAAGGCCCATTGGACGACGTAGGCCGTGACGAAGACGAGGACCCCCCACCCGATGAACATGCCCCGGGTGAGGAAGGAGGGCAGCTCCCGCCGGCCGTACCGGAAGAAGGTGTAGACGATGACGACGTCGGCCAGGGCCCACACGAGATTGATGTACGCCTGAAGGCCGGGCTCCGTGGCCAGGCCCCACACCGAGTAGATGGACTCCCAGGCGATGTTCAGCGCGAGGGCGGCAACGGGCAGCGCGTAGGTCCGCTGGGCAAACCCCACCCGGATCGCTTCGATGTAGACGACGGTCCAGGCGATTCCGCTCAGCGCGGTGAGAAGCGTGATCATCGGTTCTCCCTGGCGGGCATCGAGCGTTCGCACCCTAGCCCCGGAGCGCGGTGTTCGGCGGCGTACGGACCTGCTGTGCCCAGCGGGTTCCCCGCCTGCGGGGCCGATGCAGAGCGGTCGTGGCGACACCATCCCCGGTGGCAGGGAGGCAGGCCGGCTTGATGAGCCGGCTTGGCCGCACCGCAAGGTTCACTCGTGCGGCGGCGACCTCGGAAGCTGCTGGTGCACGGTCGGCGCGCGACCCTCGCCCTCCGGTTGACACGGCCGACCGCGAGGGAGAAGTACGGCAACCGGTACAGCAACGAGCTTCGAACGACGTCACGGATCCCGCGAACGTGCCTGGAGATGACCTGGAACATGCCGTCCGGACCGGAGAGCCGGCGTTCGCGCGGGTGCACGACACCGATCCGCTCGGCCACCTGGAGACACATCCCGACGACGCCGCCGTCTTCGACGGCGCCATGCAGGACATCGCCGGGAGCTTTCTTGCCGGGATCCTTGTCGTGTACGACTTCTCCGGATACACGACCCTGGTCGACGTCGGTGGCGGCACCGGCGCCCTGCTCGCACCCCGCAGGTGGTCGCCGAAGCCGAACCGGTACTGCACGCCGCCGGGGTCGCCGACCGGTGCCAGCGGGTCGCGGGGAACTTCTTCGACCAGGTGCCGCCGGCAGCCGACCTCTACATCCTGAGCAACATCGTTCACGACTGGGACGACGGGAGTGCACTGCAGATCCTCGGGACATGCCGATCCGCGATGCGCGCCGACTCACGCCTGCTGATCATCGAGCTGGTGCTGCCTGACGACCCCGGCCGTCCATGGGGAAGCTGCTGGACCTCGAGATGCTCGCCGTCACGCCCGATGGACGTCAACGCACCGGCCTTCAGTACACCCGGCTGCTCGCTGACGCCCGGTTCGACGTGACTCAGGTCGTCGCTGCGCTGCCCGGCGCACCGGCGAGCTACGTGGACGCCGTTCCGGCGGGCGGACTGGCGCACCGCCCGGTCTGAGCGTTGGTGGTCGCCTCGAGAGGGTGCCGCGAGGGTCGCCAAGTGACGTTACTCATCGCCGTCCAGGTGGTCCGCCCTCGACCGTTCCGCCGGTTGACCTGCGGAGACGTACTCCGGTGGACATCCGCAGGCTTCGCTCAGCCGCCCCGGCAGTTCGGGTACCGAGTTCAGCGCCGGGTCAGCGCCGCGAGGGCGCCCTCGATCCGGAGCCGGGTGTCGTCGGAGGCCCAGCCGGCGAGGATGGCTGCGTCGCCACCGGCGTTCGCTTCGATCGCCGTGTTCGCGGGGCGGTGGAGCTGGATCTTGGCCAGCCGGTAGGACTCGGGCAACCGGGCGGCCAGCTCGGTGGCCAGCGCGACCGCCCGCGGCAGCAGCTCGCCCGGCTCGGCGAGCTCGTCGATCATCCCCAGGGCCAGCGCACGCTCGCGGTCCTCGGTCTGCGCGCCGAACAGCACCTGGCCGGCACGGGAACCGAGCGCGTGCCGGACGATCTCCAGGGCGGTGGTCGGGAAGGGGACGCCGACCGCCAGCTCGGTCAACCCGATCCGTCCACCCGACATCAGCCGCAGGTCGCAGGCGAGGGCCAGCACGCAGCCGCCGGCGATCGCATGCCCGTTGACCGCCGCGACGGTCGGCCGCGGATGGTCGAACACGACCCGAAACGTGCGGGACAGGGCCGCCAGGAGCTCCTCGGTGTATGGCCGGCCGCCGTCCAGGATCCGGCGCAGGTCCACCCCGGCGGAGAAGGACGCGCCGGTGCCGGTGATGACCAGCGCCCGGTCGGATGCGGTCACGGCCTCGGTGAGGGCGTTCAGCAGCTCCACGTCGAGGGCGCCGACCCGGCCGTGGTCGATGCGCAGAACGGCAACGTCATCCCGATCCTCGATGATCAGCATCGGGCCATCATCCACGCATCGCGGTGTGATGCCCGGACTGTTGGAGCTTCGCGGGAACGGACCCGACGAGGGCCTGCTGCTGCCGGAGGTCGGAGATCGTGTCGAGAGCCCGGCCAGGAGCTGACGCCGCCACCACGCCCGGGCGCCGGGTCCCGGGCCCGGAGAGGTGCCTGGTCTCCGCCCAGTGTAACGCCACCGCCAGCTGCGCCGGTGTGGTCTCGAGCTCCCCATCGCGCTTCACCACTTCGGCCGCGGCCCGGACCGGCCGATTCGGAGGTGGGGCATGGAGACAGTCCGGCGGCGACTCTTGACCACCATCGCACCCTGTTCGGGCTGGTCCGCCACCGAGCGCTGCCGTTCCGTATCTCCCTTGACCTGCGCAAGTGAACCCGGACAAACGGTTGTGGACCCGCGGCCGACGGCTGCGGGCAAAAGGCGCACGAGCCGCTTCGTGCTCTCACCGGGGAGACATGCTCCGTGCGGCCTTCGGGCGACGGGCACACGGTGAATGCGCCGCTGCTCGGCGTGGCGTGCCGGATCGGTCGGCCGTGATGATCCTGGGACATTCCCGATTCTGACGCACCGGACCCCTGTACGGGCACGTTGCGTCACGGTCGTCGAACGAGGCCGCGGCTGTCATGGAACGAGCGCTGCGGGGAGAGGTATGCGCCAGAAAGACGTGTCGGCAGTACCGGCGCAGGGTGGTCAGCTGCCGGGGCGAGACGGGGCCTACGTGGCCTGTCGGCTGAGGATCGCGTCGACTTCTGCGGTCTCCTCCGCCGAGTAGCGGCCGAGGATCAGGCCAAGCTCCATGCGCTCGGCGGGCGTCTGGTACGAGGCCAGCTCCTGCGCGAGACGCCGGCGCGCCGTGCGCGAGGCGCGGCGATGGGCGATCGAGGTACGCATCGTCGTGATCGTCGTGAAGGACATGGAACACCTCTTCTTTTCTCTCTCGTCGTGCGACCGAGTCTGCGTCGCCCTTTCAGTGTTGGCGGTCGGGCGTGCAATTACACGCAGGCCGGCTGTGATCCGCCTCAACACGTGGTGACGCACGTCATCGATCGAAGCGGTCTCCAAGCGCATCGTGGTCCGCCTCTCGGGAAACGCGTGAGCGCGCTCACGGATTTGTCGAGGGTCGCGCCTCTCAGTCAGAAACGGGCCTTCGCGGTTCTCCGGACGAAGCGCCGGTCATCGTGGAGGCGGCGTGTTCCGAGACGGTCTTGGGAGCGAGTCGGGTGATGCGGAGAAAGCGGGCAGAAAGGCCGAAGGCGTTGGAACCCATTCGTCACCTGCCGTTCATCGCCAGTCCACTCGGGCGTATCCGAGTTGCACGGCGACGAGGCTGGCGGTGGCGTTGCACCCCCGCGCGACGAAGGCCCGCAGAACCGAGGAGGCGCGGGCGGAGACCCGCGGCCCGATCATCGGGGCCGTCGTGGCTCAGGTCCTGGCCGGCGGGCGGCGGGGTGATGGCCAGGAGGTAGGACTACGGAGCGTCGCTCAGTGCCGCCTGCTGCGCCGGCGGGCCATGGCCGCCGCCAGGTCCTCACGGTTCTCGACCTTGCCGCGGGCGAGCTCGGCCTCGAGGCGTGCAGCCGCCGCATGGTGTCGGCGTCGGCGAGGTCTCGATGCTCTCCTCCAGCGACTCGAGGTCCTCGGTGGCCAGCAGCACCGCGGAGGACTTGCCGTGCACCCTCACGTCGCCGCGCATGTGCTGTCCGCTGACCCGCGCGACGACCTTCGACGCATGCGCCTTCGCGTCGGCCAGGGACACTCGGCCGGAACGGGTCGGCCGCGCGAAAGCAGCCGGGTGGGACGGTTTCTCCTACCACTAGCCGATGGAGTCTCCATGTCCGCGACGGCCAGCGAAGCGCGCCAGCGGTTGTTCCCACTGATCGAAGAGGTGAATGCCGATCAGATCGCGGTGGAGATCGTCTCGAAGAAGGGCACCGCGTTCCTGGTCGCGGCTGCTGAGTACCGGTCGCTGAAGGAGACCGTGTACCTGCTCCAGTCGCCGCGCAACGCCCAGCGCCTCGGGGAGAGCCTCGCCGACGTCGCGGCGGGTTCGGTGGAGCCTCACCAGCTGTCGGAGTGAGGATCGCGTTCACGGCGAACGACTGGGCGGACTACACCAGTGGGGCCGGGGACCGGAAGGTGCTCGCGCGGATCAACCGCCTGATCAGCGAAGCGGCCCGGGATCCAGCGACCGGTACCGGCAGGCCCGAGCGGCTCAGCGGGGACCTGTCGGGCTGCTGGTCGCGTCGCATCGACCATGGAGCACCGCCTGGTCTACGCGGTCGACGGTGA
Source organism: Geodermatophilus sp. CPCC 205506 (assembly GCF_051383635.1). NCBI lineage: Bacteria > Bacillati > Actinomycetota > Actinomycetes > Geodermatophilales > Geodermatophilaceae > Geodermatophilus > Geodermatophilus sp. CPCC 205506. Next base: position 26,064 of record NZ_JALPKP010000013.1, read on the forward strand.
CCAGCTCGTCGTCCTGGAGGCGCGCTACCACCACTGACGTGCCGTCGGCCCGTGCTTGGTTGCAGCCACCGGAGCGAACACCGGACTTTCGGCCCCGCTCGACAGCGCACCCAGAGGTGGGTCCAGGAGGCTGAGCACAGCGGAACGCCTGGCCCCGTCGCCCTCGGCGGCCCAGTTTGTGGGACACGTCCGGACCGACCCTGGGTGCGGCTCTCCAGTGTCAGACGGCGGGCTCACGCGATCTTGGACCACCGTCTGGCGGCCTGACTCGTCGGCGCGCATCGGCGAGGACGAGCTGGCTGAACGCAAGTAGCTCGATGCCCGGCAAGCGTTCGTCTCCGTCGAATGCACCGCGATCGACACGCCGGGAGGGCGAGCTGCACAACGCCTGGGCGGTCCGGCGGCTCAACCAGGTCAATCCGCGTCGGGAGTTCCCCTTCCCCACACCCGAGGAGGTCGGGGGCGTGCTGACCGAGAAGCTGGGCAGCATCGAGCACGCGGCGGCCGGCACGAGGCGTGCAACTGGGGACCGCGGTGGCCCAGCGTCACCGGGATCACACGGGCGTGTTCGTGCTGGTCACCGGCTCGTCGGGGGTGTGCCGGCTGCGGTCTCGAGGTGCGCGGGCTGGGGTCTGGACGCGCGGCACAGTAGCCTCGAAGGCGCTGACCTGGGTCGGCTCCGGCCTCTCCCGGGTCGTTTCCGACCGGACCCGTGCAGCCCTCCTCCCGGACATCGACCCCGACGGAGCTCATGACCGCCTCGAAGACCTCTCCCGACGACCGAGCCGACAAGGCCGAACCGTCCGAGAAGAGCCCCATCCTCAGCCCCGTCCAGATCGCCGCCGGCGCCCTCGCCGCCGTTTCCTCCGCCGTGGTCGCATCGCTGTTCGGGATGGCGGGCACCCTCATCGGCGCGGCGGTCGCGAGCGTGATCTCCACCGTGAGCGCCGCCGTCTACGGCGAGTCCCTGCGCCGGACGAACGAGCGGCTGCGGGGGGCCCGGAGCCGAGGGACCGGGCAGGCGGGAGCTCCGGCGGGGGAGCCCGACGCCACCCGCGTGCTGCCGCCGCGACTGGACCCACGGCGAGCTCCGGCGAGGTGGCGGCCACGGTGGTCGCGGATGGCGGCCGGTGCCGCCGCCGTCTTCGCGGTGGCGATGGGCATCGTGACCGGGGTGGAGGTGATCGGGCAGCAGCCGGTGTCGGCGCTCGTCGGTGACTCGTCCACCTCGGAGACGACGACGATCGGCGCGCTCACCAACGCGTCCTCGCACCGCGACCAGGCGCCATCGACGCCCGACTCCCCGACGACGCAGGCGCCCGCAACGCCCTCAGCCGAGAGCGCGCCCGGGGATGTTCCCGCGGAGCCGGATCCCTCCGACCGGAGCGAGACGGAGAGCTCGGAGTCGGCACCGACAGGATCCGCGAGCCCCTCCGCCGAGCCGACCGACCCCTCCGAGGAGTCGTCCGAGGAGGTCCCGGCCTCCGGCGAAGGTCAGTCCGCTGCACCCTGAGTGGGGCGCGCAGGATGTCGGTCATCCGATCCGTTGCGGCCTGAGAGCCTCCTCAACAAGGGCAGGGCGCCAGTCTGCGCTGCCATGTGAGGTCTCGTCCTCGAGGGGTCCGCAGGGCCGCCGTCCGGCCGGATGCACGCGGGGCCGGGACAGTCGTGTGAGCGGTCGTCGGCGTACTCTTCCTCGACGCTGCCAGCCCGCCCGGCCGCCGTGCTGAGGTGTAGCCGGTTCCACTCAGGGAACACCCGGACCTCGCGTGGGCTCACGTGGAAGGGTTCCGGACCAGTGGGGTCACCTGACGAGAAGAGTGTCCCGACGTGGCCCTCGTGGACCTGTCCATGCCGGTGATGAACAGCGTGGAGCACGACGGAAGCAGTGCCCGCCGTCCGAGCCGGGGCCGGGATCCTCGTGCTGACGGGGCAGGGGTACGCGGCACCATCCCAGGTGTGACCCTGACCGGACCGATCCGGCCACGCCGGGCATCGGGAGGTCGCGCCCGGTGACCCCGCCGGCGACGCGGGCGAGGGCGGTTCAGGCGCTGGACGAGCGGCCGTTGCTCATGCTGTGGATCGGTGTCGTGCTGTTCAGCCTCGGTCCGGTGCTGGTCGCCGGCTCCACCACGTCCGGTGCCGTGCTGTCCTTCTGGCGTCTGTGGATCGGCGCCCTGCTGCTCGGGGCGCTCACGCTGTGGCAGCACCGGGTCCGGGGGACGCGTGCCAGCCGACGTGGGTGGGGGTGGACGGCGGCGGCCGGTCTGGCCTTCGGCGCGCACCAGCTGTTCTTCATGATCTCGATCAAGGCGACGTCGGTGGTCGACGTGACCCTGATGCAGGTGCTGCAGCCGATCCTGGTCGGCGTTCTCGCCTTCGTGGTCTTCGGCGAACGTCCCGGCCTGGCCTTCCGCCTCTGGTCGGTGGTCGCGGGCGTCGGCGCGGCTCTGGTCGTGGTGGCGGGTACCACGGGACCGGAGGGGAACCCGGTCGGCATGGCGTTGGCGCTGGCGAACGTGGTGTGCTTCGCCTTCTACTTCGTCTGGTCCAAGCAGGCGATGGCCCACATCGGCGCGTTGCCCTTCCTGCTGGGGGTGGCGGTCGTCGCCGGACTGGCCGTCTCGTTGTTCGCTGCCGTGGTCGGGGAACGGGTCTCGAGCATCGACCTCACGGACCTGCTGATCGCGGCGAGCATCGCCGTCGTCCCGGGTGCCTTGGGCCACTTCCTCACGACGCACTCGCTGTCGCGGGTTCCGGCCAACCTGCCGCCGGTGATGCAGCTCGCCATGCCGTTCCTGTCCGGCGGCCTGGCCTGGTTGCTCCTGGGTGAGGGCTTCGCCGTGATGCACGTGGTCGGTGGCCTGGTGACCGTGGTCGGTGTCGTGGGTGCCCTGCTCTCACCGGCGGACCGGCAGCGATCGGTCAGCGAGTCCCCGGGACCTGTCACGCCGGACTGAGGTGTCGGCCTTCCGCCCTCCCGACATGCGCGACGCCGAGGGACTCGCGGAAGCCACTCCTCTCACCCGCACCGCGCTCGTCGTCGAGCCGGCGCCTCACACCCGAGTGGCGGCCTCGCCTGGCACGGCCTTACCGAGGTCGAGCATCGGTGTCCTGTAGTTCTCGCGCATGGTCATCGCCGCGATCGCCGCCACAGCCGCGGCCGCACTGGCGAAGACCGCCACCGGAACCCAGTTCTCGAGGTCCGGACCGGCAAGCGCCGCGGCGATGGCCGGGGCGAATCCGCCGAGCGCGAATCCGAACTGCGTGCCGATCGCGACGCCCGACATCCGGACCCTGGTGTCGAACTGCTCGCTCCACAGCGCGAACGCGGCCCCGCCGTACCCGCTGTAGAAGACGGCGACCATCAGGATCCCGAAGACCCACGTCAGAGCCATGTTGCCCTGGCTCACCGCCCAGATGAACGGCCAGACCATCACCGCGGCGCCCCCGACGCCGGTCACGTACACGGGCTTGCGACCGAAACGGTCCGCCAGGAAGCCAGCAGCCGGGATCGCGCCGAGCGCGATGATGTTGCAGGTGATCTGCAACCACAGCAGGGTCGTGCGGTCCATACCGACGGTGTTGACGCCGTACGTCAGCAGGTAGATGCCGAAGATCGTGCTGATGACCGAGGCCAGCGCAGCGAACACGATCTTCAACACCTCCGGCGTGTATCCGCGGAACAGCACCTTGAGCGGCGCCTTCGGCACCTCGTTGTGCTCGGCCTCCTCCTCGAAGGCCGGGCTCTCGTGCAGGGTGCGCCGGATCCACCAACCGACCGCCATCACCACGACGCTCAGCAGGAACGGGATCCGCCACCCCCACGAGAACAGAACGTCCTCGGGCATCGCCGAGATCGGGATGAAGACTGCCGTCGCGAGGATGAGCCCACCTTGCGTCCCGGCGAGGGTGAAGCTGGAGTAGAACGCCCTCTTGTTGGCCGGCGCGTGTTCCAGCGAGGTGGAACTCGCGCTGGACTGCTCGCCGGACACCGCCAGGCCCTGGAAGACGCGCAGGATCAGCAGCAGGACGGGCGCGGCGAAGCCGATCTGGTCGAAGGTGGGCAGACACCCGATGAGGAAGGTCGCGGCCCCCATGCCGAACAGGGTGAGGACCAGGACCTTCTTGCGGCCGATGGTGTCCCCGAGGTGGCCGAGGATGAAGGAGCCGACCGGGCGGGCGACATAAGCGACGCCGAAGGTCGCCAGCGACGCGATGGTGGCAGCGGCCTCGTTCCCCTCCGGGAAGAAGACCTGCGGGAAAATCAGCGCCGCCGCTGTCCCGTAGATGAAGAAGTCGTAGTACTCCAGCGCGCTGCCGATCCAGGCCGAGATCGCGGCCTTGCGGGGCGTCTTCTGCACATGCGGCTCGTGCGCGCCTGCGGGTTCGACCAGGGTCTCGTCCACGATGCCTCCGTCCCGAGCGGAAGTCCGACGATCGATTGCAGTGTCAGCCCAAGGGACCTCCGCCGCTCAGTGGCCTGGCGAGGCTTCCGCTCAGCGGAACGAAGCGAGCCTGACGCCGGCTCAGACGACGGTCACGTGGATCCTGCTCGGACGCGTCGGGTCGTGGAAGATCCGTTGCCGGGCGACGCGGGTCTCCGTGGCGTCCACCGGGTCGTCGTCGGTGTTGGTGTGGCGGATCCAGCGGGGGTGCGAGCTGGAGGTGACGTCGACGCGGATGCGATGGCCGGGCAGGAAGGTGAGTCCGGTTGCCCACAGGTCGATGCAGAACCGGTAGGGCGCGTCGGGCTCGAGCGGGCTGGGCGGAGCGGGCCGGACGACACCGGGCTCCGGGTAGGTGTCGCGGGCGCTGGCCCGGATGATGCCGTCGACGACGTTGAAGGCGCGACCGTCGGGATGCACGTCGACGAGCCGGGCCACGAAGTCGGTGTCGGGAGCGGACGAGGCGGCGAACAGCGTGACGGAGACGGCGCCGAGCACCGTGTAGGGCTGCTCGAGGGGCGCGCTGGTGTAGGACAGCACGTCCGGGCGCGCCTCGATCTCGCGTTGGTCGAAGGGGCCGGGCGGCAACGTCGGTGCCAGCATCGTCGAGCCGCCGCGCGTGGGGACCGGATCTGCGGGGTCGTAGTCGTAGCGGTCGGGCTCGCTGTCGGTTGCGGCGGTGCGTTCGAGGCCACCGCCGGGTTGCAGGTACCAGTCCTCCGTGCGTGCCCCCGGAACGGGATAGCTGTCGTAGGAGCGCCAGCGGTTCTCGCCCATCACGAAGAGCCGGACGGGTGCCGTGTCGGCCAGCGCGTCGTCGCGGCCCTTCAGGGTGGCGTCGTACCAGCGCAGGTGCTCGCCGTTGAGACCACCCCTGCCGTCGAGGACCGCCCCGGAGGCGGCGGGACCGAAGTCCAGCTCACCGGCATTGCCGAGATAGGAGCTGTGCGTCCACGGACCGACCAGCAGGTGGGGGACGCGGCGGCCGGTGCGTGCGGCCACGTCACGCATGGCCTCGTACTGGGTCAGCGTGCCGGGCGTGAAGATGTCGTACCAACCGCCGACGTGGAACGTGTCGGCGTGCACGCGCTCGTACGTGTCGGTGGGCCACGGCCGACGATGCAGCGCGGCGTCGAGGGGCCTGCTCATCGCGGCGATGACGTCGCCCATCATGCTCCCGGGCAGAGCTGCCAATTGATGCAGCGGCAGGAGTCGGAACAGCTCGCCGGAGGCCAGTCTCGCGGTGGTCCTGCCGAACTCGGCCATCGCCCGGGCCAGACCCTCGGGGTCCCCGCGGTGGCGCCGCGCCAGGATGTCGGCTCCGATCAGGAACTGCATCCAACCGAGGCGGGAGCCCTCGTGCGCGCCGCCCGGTCGCTCCTGGGCCTCGGTCGAGTAGTGGAAGCGCGACACACCGGTGACCATGCTCCTGAGCGCAGGCGGCTCCATGACCGCGGCGCGCCACTGCGTCTCCGAGTGGTAGGACCGCCCGAACATGCCCACCTGGCCGTCCGAGCCGGGGAGCTCGGCGGCCCACTGGACCGAGTCGTAGCCGTCCTCGAACTCCTGGTCACTGGGCGTGAACTCGCCGTCCGACGCGTAGCGGCCCCGGACGTCCTGCATGACGACGATGTACCCGTGGGCGGCCAGCCGGACGGGATCGGCGTACATCAGGTTGATGTTGACGTCCTTGCTGTACGGCTGCCGGGACAAGAGCACCGGGTATCGCCCGCCGTCGGCAGGTCGGTACACATCGGCCCTGAGCACGACCCCGTCGCGCATCCGCCCTTCGACGTCGTGCTGGACGAGAACGTCACGGCGCTCGGCGACGGAGGTCACGGTGCCGGAGTCTAGGTGTGAGCGGGGCGGCTCCTCTGACCGTTTCGGGCATCTGACCGGGCGGCGGAGGCGCGCTGAGCCTGCGCAGGATCCGCTGGCAGCCGTGACTCAGTCCGGGATGTCCTCCCACCGACCCGCCCGGGCCGACCGGAAGAGGGCCTCGATCGTCGTCAGCGTCACGGCGGCGTCCTCGATGGGCCAGGCCGGTACGGCCTCGCCCAGAAGGCGTCGGGAGAACCGCTCGATCTGCAGCGCGTACTGGTCCACCGGTTCGTACCCGATCGTCCGCGTCGGGAGGCACCCGACGCTGCCCGCATCGCCGATCTCCAGCCTGCACGCGGTCGGGCGGGCGTGGGCGAACGGGAAGTCGCACCGCAACCAGCCGGTGGATCCGAGGACCGTGAGCTGCTGATGGGTGGCCCAGGAGTCCGGACCGGACTGCGTCGCCACCGTGAACGTGGCATGGGCATCGCCGTAGTCCAGCATCGCGGTCGTCAGCCGGTCGATCCGGAAGTCGGGGTCGTGATCCATCGAGGCGGTGACCCTCCGGGCACCTCGACCGAAGACGGCGTTGCACGCGGCGAGGACGTACGAGCCGAGGTCGTACAGCGCGCCGCCGCCGCGAGCCGGGTCGTTGCGGATGTCGTCGGGGTCGAGGAACTGCTTGGCGAGGGTCGCCTGCAGGGACCGCACTGCGCCGATCGTCCCGGCCCGGAGCAGCGCGGCGATCTCGTACCACTGCGGGTGGTTGCGGAACCCGAACGCTTCTTCGATGTGACGCCCGGTGCGGTCGCGGACTCCGCGGAGGACGGCCACATCGCTCGCGCGGAGGCACAGCGGCTTCTCGCACAGCACGTGCTTGCCCGCCTCCATCGCCCGTACCGCCCACTCGACGTGCAGGTCGTTGGGCAGCGGCACGTACACCGCATCGACCTCCGGGTCGCCGAGCAGCTCGTCGTACGACCCGTACGCGCGAGGCGCACCCAGTTCCCTCGCGGCGAGCTCGGCCTGATCCCGCCGCCGGGAGGCGATCGCCAGCAACGTCGCGGACGGCGCCTGCGCCATCGCGGGGATGGTTCGCGTGGTCGCGATCATCGCCGTGCTCAGCACGCCCCAGCGGACCGTCGGCGGAGCGGCCCCCGACGCAGCGGGGCGAGTCACCTCGTCGTCACCCTCCGCTCCATCCCCTCCTGCATCGACTCTGCGTCGACGGTCGGGAACCGGCTGTCCGCGAGCGTCGTCGGCGCCGCCACCTGGTCGCATCGGCCCCGGTCGCCCCAGTGTGAACGACTCCTCACGGATGCGGAGGAACGAGGAGCCCGTCAGTCCTCCACCAGTGAGACTGCGCGGAGCTCCTCGGGGGTGGCCGTGCCGAACCCGAAGAACTCCAGATAGGCCGGGATCATCTCGAAGAGCATGTCCTTGCCCACCTGCACCTTGCAGCCCTTCTCCTGGGCAGCGCGCAGGAACGGGGTGATCTCCTGCTTCATCACGACCTCCCCGACGAACGCTGTCGGGGCGAGCCGGTCGACGTCCATCGGCAGTGGGTCGTCGTCGTTCATCCCCAGCGGGGTCGCGTTCACCGCGAGGTCGTAGCCGGCGGGGTCCTTCGAGCCGGTCGTGACCTGCAGCCGGGGGTAGTGAGCGGTCAACCGCTGCGCCAGCGACTCGGATGCGGCGGTGTTCGGATCGAACAGTCCCAGCTCCGCGACGCCCTCTTCGGCCAGCGACGCCGCAATCGGCGAACCGACGCCGCCGTTGCCGACGACGAGCGCCTTCTTCCCCTGCAACGTAAGGCCCTTCCGCAGAACGCCCCGCACGAAGCCGGTCCCGTCGAACTGCTCCCCGACGAGGGTTCCGTCCTCCCGGAGGAGGACGGCGTTGACCGCGCCGGCCGCGGCCGCGGTCGGCGAGAGCTCGTCGACCAGGCCCATGGTCGTGACCTTGTGCGGCATGGTCACCAGTGCCCCGCGGATGTTCGTCAGCGTGAACAACGAGCGGAAGAAGGTCGGGTAGTCCTCGGCCTTGACGCCCATCGGGACGACGACGGCGTCGATGTCCTTCTTCTCGAACCAGGGGTTGTAGATGAGAGGCGACTTGAACGCGAAGGTCGGGTAGCCGAGGTGGGCGATGAGGGTGGTCGTGCCGCTGATCATGTGCTCCTCCAGCCGGTCTCTCCCGCGGTGGACACGGTGGGTCCACGAGACCCGCGAAAGAGAATGATCGCCCCGACGGGTCCCTGGCGGACGTGTTTCCTACTCAGCGGAACGGCTCGTCATGCGCCAGGTCCCGAGGGCTGCACGGGTAGCACCGGCCTCGGGCGATGGGCGGCTTCCTGGCGCCAGGACTACATCTGCGCTGGTGGGGGCGTCGAGTCCTGACCCCATCGGCGTCCGTTCGGGGCGGTTCACTGCGGTCCGTGCCGAACCGGTCGGGGTCCGGGTAGCGACGCTCGTCCCGGTCGGAGCAGCACGACCTTCCGGGATCCGGAAGAAGTGATCCAGCGCACTAGCCTGGCGGAGTGGAGGACGATCGTCGGGCCGGCGAGGCGGGGGGTCGTCGATCGGTCACGGTTCGAGCCACCTCGCTGCTGAGCGCCTTCGACGCCGACCACCGGGTGCTGAACCTCTCGCAGCTGTCCCGCCGCAGCGGCCTCCCGCTGGCGACCGTTCACCGTCTGGCCGCCGACCTCGTCGCGAGCCGCCTGCTGGAGCGCCGGGCCGACGGCCGCTACGAGGTCGGCGCGCTCCTCTGGCGACTCGGGCTGCTCGCACCGCCCACCGAGCTGCGTGAGCTCGCCCAGCCCCACCTGCAGGACCTCGTGGCAGCCACGGGGCACACCGTCCACCTGGCCGTCCTGGACGGTGCCGGCGCACTGGTCATCGACCGGCTCTCCGGGACGCGGACCGTCCCCACCCGGCACAGTCCCGGTCACCACCTGCCGCTGCACTGCACGGCGGTGGGCAAGGCGCTGCTGGCCTACGCCGACCCCGGCCTCGTCGACCGGGTCGCCGGTGACCTCCGGCGGCACACCGCGTACACCGTCACCGATCCGGCTGCCCTGTGTCGACAGATGGACGAGATCCGGAGGAGCGGCGTGGCGCGCAGCGCCCAGGAGCACCGCCTCGGCGTCTCCTCACTGGCCGTGCCCGTGAACGGCCACGACGGCGTGGTGGCCGCGATCGGCCTCCTCGCCCCCCTCCGCAGCCCTCGCCTGTCCGGTGCCCTGCCGCACCTCCGGGCCGCCTCGGCCTCGCTGAGCGCCGATCTGCTCCGCAGCGGACTCGAGGTCGCGACCTCCGGCGGCCAGGCCTGAGCGTCTCCCGGAACGCCGCCGGGCCCGGTGTTTCCGGATACCGGGAAGGAGGTGTTGCCGGTCACACCCGCGTCGGTGACTGTCTCGCCCATGTCGAGCGCGGCGAGGCGCGGGGGAGCCGAGGGCGGATCCGTCCGCGAGGGCGACCTGCTGTGGACGCCGTCCCCCGATCGGGTCGAGCGGACCCGGCTCACCGCGTTCACCCGCTTCGCCGCGGAGCGCACCGGCCGGTCGTTCGACGACTACGCGGCACTGTGGCGGTGGTCGACGACCGAGCTGGGTGAGTTCTGGTCGGCGGTCTGGGACTTCTTCGACGTCCGGTCGTCCACGCCGTGCACGGCGGTGCTCGCGGAGCGTTCCATGCCCGGTGCCCGGTGGTTCCCCGGGGCGCACCTGAACTTCGCCGGGTACGTGTTGGACCAGGAGGTGTCGGGCGCACCGGCGCTGCTCTACGCCAGCGAGACCGAACCGCTGCGCGAGCTCTCCTGGGAGGAGCTCGCGAGTCGGGTCCGCGCGGTGGCCACCCAGCTGCGCGAGGTCGGAGTGCGGCCCGGGGACCGCGTGGTGGGCTACCTGCCCAACGTCCCCGAGGCGATGATCGCCATGCTCGCCGCGGCGAGCGCGGGAGCCGTGTGGGCGGGCGTCTCGCCGGACTTCGGCGCCCGCGGCGCGCTCGACCGGCTGGCCCAGCTCCGGCCCGTGGTGCTGATCGCCGCCGACGGCTACCGCTACGGCGGCCGCGAGTTCGACCGGCAGGGAGAGCTCGCCGAGGTGGTCGCGGGACTGCCCCAGTTGCGCCAGGTCGTCGCCGTGTCCGTGCTGGGTCTGGAGGTGGCCGACCTGACGGTGCCGGTGACGTCCTGGGCGGACGTCCTGTCCGGCCCGTCGGTCGACGCCGCGGAGTTCGTCTGCGAACAGGTCCCCTTCGACCACCCGCTGTGGGTGCTCTTCTCCTCCGGCACCACCGGGCTGCCCAAGCCGATCGTGCACGGGCACGGCGGGATCCTGCTCGAGCAGCTGAAGTCCCTCGCGTTCCACCAGGACCTGCGCTCCGGTGACCGGGCGTTCTTCCACACCACCACCGGCTGGATGATGTGGAACTTCCTGGTCAGCATGCTGACGTCGCGGATCGTGCCGGTGCTCTACGACGGCAACCCGTCGCATCCCGACGTCGACGTCCTCTGGCGGCTGGCGCAGGACAGCCGCGCCCGCTTCTTCGGGACCAGCCCCGCCTACGTCGAGCTGATGAAGAAGGCCGGCATCGTCCCTCGGGAGCGGTTCGACCTCTCCGCCCTCGAGGTCGTCATGCCGGCCGGTTCCCCGGTCGCCCCCGCCATCACGGCGTGGTTCTACGACGCCGTCGCGGAGGACCTGTGGGTGGCCACGGGCAGCGGCGGCACGGACATCTGCACCGGCCTGGTGGGCGGGGTGCCGACGCTGCCGGTCCGGGCAGGGGAGATCCAGGCGCGGTGCCTGGGCGTGGCCGCGGAGGCGTGGGACGACGCCGGCCGCCCGGTCGTCGGCCGGGTCGGGGAGCTGGTCGTCACCCAGCCGATGCCCTCCATGCCGCTGTTCTACTGGGGCGACGAGGACGGTTCCCGGTACCGGGCCAGCTACTTCGAGACCTTCCCCGGCGTGTGGCGGCACGGCGACTTCCTGGAACTCAACGAGCGCGGCGGCTGCTTCGTCCGGGGCCGCTCCGACGCGGTGCTCAACCGGCACGGGGTGCGGATCGGCACGGCCGAGATCTACCGCGTGGTCGAGGACGACCCCGCCGTCGTGACCTCGCTGGTGGTCAACCTCGACCTGCCCGGCGGAGGCTTCTTCATGCCGCTGTTCGTCGTCCCGGCGCCCGGCGCCGTGCTCGACGACGGACTCCGCGATCGGCTGCGCCGCAGGCTGCGGGAGGAGTACACCCCGCGGCACGTCCCCGATCGGATCATCGCCGTCCGCGCGATCCCGCTGACCCGCAGCGGCAAGAAGATGGAGATCCCGGTCCGCCGCCTGCTGATGGGCGCGGACCCCGCGGACGTCGCCGACCCCGCTGCCATGGCCGATCCCGGCTCCCTGTCCGACATCGTCGAGTACGCCCGCACGCAGCGGGACTACGCAGTCGCCTGACCCCCGAGAAGAGGAGACGAGGATGTCCCAGCCCACCGGCGAGCGGTCGTTCCCGCTGCCGTCCCAGATCGCCGACGTCTCGGGTGCGGAGGGCTGGGAGGCGATGTACCCCTACTTCTCCCGCTTCCAGCCCGAGGACGACCAGCGTTTCTGGTTCTACAACTCGATGCACTTCCCGGAGGTCGTGCCGGCCTTCGACGGGATCACCTCCGAGATCCCGTACACCGCGATCGGCGCGAACACCGCGCGCCTGTTCTCCTTCCCGACGACTCTCGGGATCGAGTACCGCATCCTCAACGGCCGCGTCTACATCACCGCCAACCCGGTGACCGACCCCGTGCAGATCGAGCAGCGGCTGGCGCACTTCCAGGAGCGGGCGGGCCACTACTACGCGAACTGGGACACGATCTACGCCGAGTGGCAGCAGCGGATCGAGACGCTCATCGCCGACATCGAGGCCGTCGAGGTGCCGCCGCTGCCCGAGCTGGACGACCTCTCCGTCGTCACCGGCCACCGCGGCTACGCCTCCAACCACCTGCTCCGCGAGAACTTCCACCGGTGCATCGACCTGTACTCGAAGATGTGGCACCACCACACCGAGCTGCTGATGCTCGGCTACGGCGCCTATGTCGTCTTCTTCGGCTTCTGCAAGCAGGCGTTCCCGGAGATGGGCGACCAGATGGTCGCCCGGATGGTCGCCGGCATGGACGTGACCATGTACCGGCCGGACGACGAGCTGAAGAAGCTGGCCGCGCTCGCGGTCGAGCTGGACGTCGCCGACCTGTTCGTCGAGGGCAACGACCCGGCCAAGGTGCTGGCCGGCCTCGGCGGGCGCGGGAACGCCGGCGCCCGGTGGCTGGCCGCCCTCGAGGAGGCCAAGGACCCGTGGTTCAACGTGTCGGTCGGCGACGGCTTCTACCACCACCACCTCTCCTGGGCCGACGACCTGACCGTGCCGTTCGCCGCCCTGCCCCGGTACGTCGAGCAGATCCGGGCCGGTGCGGACCTCACCCGGCCCACCGAGCGGCTGGCCGAGGAGCGGGAGCGGATCGCTCAGGAGTACCGGGCGCTGCTGGGCAGCGACGACGAGAAGGCCGCGTTCGACCAGATGCTCGGGCTGTGCCGGCAGGTGTTCCCCTACATCGAGTCGCACAAGTTCTACTGCGAGCACTGGTTCACGACGCGCTTCTTCCAGAAGATCCGCGCGTTCGGTCGGCTGCTCGCCGACCGCGGCGTCCTGGCCGAACCCGACGACGTGTTCCACCTGCGGCACCCGGAGGTCGAGGACGCCCTCGCCGACGTCCAGCTCGCCTGGGCTTCGGGTGGCGCCGAACTCGGCGCCCGGCACTGGCAGCCGATCGTCGCCGAGCGCAAGCGGATCGTGGAGGCGCTGTCGTCCTGGTCGCCGCCCCCGGCGCTGGGGCCCGCGCCCGAGGCGCTCAACGACCCGGCCGTCCAGATGCTCTGGGGCATCACCGACGAGACGATCGAGACCTGGTTGTCCGGTGCGGAGCTCGACGACAAGACCGTGCGCGGGTACGCGGCCTCCCCGGGCGTCGTCGAGGGGATCGCCCGCGTCCTGATGAACGTCAACGAGATCGGGTCGATCCGCGAGGGCGAGGTCCTCGTCTGCCCGGTGACGGCGCCCAGCTGGGGCCCGGTCTTCGGCAAGATCGCCGCCGCCGTCTCCGACATCGGCGGGACCATGTCGCACGCGGCCATCGTCGCCCGCGAGTACGGCATGCCCGCCGTCGTCGGCACCGGCCAGGCCACCACCAAGATCAGGAGCGGTGACCGCGTGCGTGTCGATGGTGACCGCGGCGTCGTGACCATCCTCGGCTGATGGGGACCACCATGACCGCGTTCCCGCCCGTGCTGCGCTTCGCCGACGTCGGCCGGGACGACGTCCCCGCGGCAGGGGGAAAGGGGGCCAGCCTGGGGGAGTTGATCCGGGCCGGCATCCGCGTACCCGACGGCTTCGTGGTGACGACGGCGGCCTTCCGGGCCGCGGTCGCCGCGCTCGACCTCGGATCCCGGGTGACGGTGCTCGACCCGTCCGACGGCGATGCGGTCGCGGCGGCCTGCACCGAGCTCCGGTCGATCGTCGAGTCGGCGCCGCTCCCGGCCGAGGTCGCCGAGGCGGTGACCGTCGCCTACGCCCGGCTCGCCGGCGAGTGCGGTCAGCCCGATCTCCCGGTGGCCGTCCGGTCGAGCGCCACCAGCGAGGACTCCGCCGAGGCCAGCTTCGCGGGGCTGCAGGACACCTACCTGTGGGTGCGCGGTGCGGACTCGGTCCTGACCCACGTGCGTCGCTGCTGGGCGAGTCTCTACAGCGTCGAGTCGGTGACCTACCGGCTGCGCCGCGGCATCCCCGAGACGGATCTGGCGATGGCCGTCGTCGTGCAGCAGATGGTGGGCTCCCGCAGCTCCGGGGTGATGTTCACCCGCAGCCCGCTGTCCGGCGACCGCTCCGTCGTCGCCATCGACGCCAGCTGGGGTCTCGGCTCGGCCGTCGTCAGCGGCGACGTCACACCGGACTCCTTCGTCGTCAGCAAGGTCACCGGCGAGATCGTCCGGCGGACGGTGGCGACCAAGACCCGCTGGCACCAACCCGACCCCGGCGGCGCCGGAGTGGTGGAGAGCGACGTGCCGGCGAACCTGCGGGACGTGCCCTCGATCAGCGACGAGGAGATCGCCGAGCTGGTGGCGATCGCCCGGCAGGTCGAGGCGCACTACGGCTGTCCGCAGGACATCGAGTGGGCGGTGTCCCGCACGGCGTCGCCCGGCGAGAACATCTTCCTCCTCCAGAGCCGCCCGGAGACGGTGTGGGCGGAGAAGGACGCTGCGGCCAAGCCCGCGGTCGCCGCTCCGACCGCCCGCGCCTTCGACCACGTGTTCAACCTGCTCGGCGGCAAGCCCCCGAGCTCCCCGGAGAGCTGAGCGCCGTGGACCTCACCCCCGACGACGTCCGCGACGTCCTGCACGCGCTCGACTCCAGCGGCCTGGACGAGCTGCACCTGGAGCTGGCCGACCTCACCCTGACCGTGCGCCGGGAGGGGGCGGCCGGCTGGACGGCCGAGCAGCAGGTGCTCCGCCGTCCGGCGGTGGAGCGGGGCGCGGAGCCCGCCGCGGCCGCCGAGCCGGAACGGCATCGCGCCGCCGTGGCCGAGGGCCTGGTGGCGGTGCACCCGCCGCTGCTGGGCACCTTCTACCGGGCGCCGAAACCGGGTGCGGCACCGTTCGTCGAGGTCGGCGACCGGGTCGCCGAGGAGACCGTCGTCGGCATCGTCGAGACCATGAAGATGATGACCCCGGTGCACGCCGGCGTCCGCGGCACGGTGGTGGAGTTCCGAACCGGCAACGGGGAGTTCGCCGACACCGACGCCGTTCTCCTGGTGGTGGACCCGGGCTCGGACACCGGGCTGGGCGAGGGCGCGTCGTGAGGATCCGCCGACTGCTGATCGCCAACCGCGGGGAGATCGCGGTCCGGGTGATCCGCACCTGCCGTCGGTTGGGCATCGAGTCGGTGCTCGCCGCCTCCGACGCGGACCTGGACTCGCTGCCGGCGCGGCTGGCCGACCGGGTGGTGCGGCTGGGCCCGGCGCCGGCGTCGGCGAGCTACCTCGACCCGTCGTCGGTGGTCGGCGCCGCGCAGGCGGCGCACGCCGACGCGGTGCACCCCGGCTACGGCTTCCTCTCGGAGAACCCGGCTCTGGCCCGGGCGTGCGAGGCGGCCGGCGTCGTCTTCGTCGGGCCGACCCCGGAGTCCCTGGAGGCGGTGGGGGACAAGCTGCGGGCCCGCTCGCACGCGATCGCCGCCGGCCTGCCGGTCGTGCCCGGCGGCGAGGCCGCCGACCTGGCCGGCGCGCAGGCGGTGGCGGCCGAGGTCGGCTGGCCGCTGCTGGTCAAGGCGGTCGGTGGAGGCGGCGGGCGGGGGATGAAGCTGGTCCGCGCGGCCGAGGAGCTGCCGCACACCCTCGACCTCGCCGTCTCCGAGGCCGCCGCCGCGTTCGGCGACCCGCGGGTCTACCTCGAGCGGTTCGTGGCCTCCGGCCGGCACGTCGAGGTGCAGGTGATCGGCGACGGCACCCGGGCGGTGGCCCTGGGCGACCGCGACTGCTCGGTGCAGCGCCGCTATCAGAAGCTGTTCGAGGAAGCCCCGGCGCCGCTGCTGCCCGACCGCGTGCACACCGAGATGGCCAGCGCCGCCCTCGCCCTCGCCGGGCACCTCGGCTACCGCGGCCTCGGCACGGTGGAACTGCTCTACGACCGCGAGCGCGAGACGTTCTACTTCCTGGAGATGAACGCCCGGATCCAGGTGGAGCACCCGGTCACCGAGATGGTCACGGGCATCGACCTGGTCGCCGAACAGCTCGCCGTCGCCGAGGGGCGGCCGCTGTCCATCCGGCAGGAGGACGTCGCCCTCACCGGGCACGCCGTCGAGTGCCGGATCAACGCCGAGGACTGGACCGCCGACTTCCGGCCGTCTCCCGGGCGGATCGACCGCGTGGTGCTGCCCGTCGGTGACGGCATCCGCGTGGACACCCACGTGCAGGGCGGGTCCGTCGTCCCGCCCTTCTACGACTCGCTGCTGGCCAAGCTGATCGTGCACGGAGCCGACCGTGCCGAGGCCCTCGCCCGGACCCGCGCCGCGCTCGCACTGCTGCGGATCGAGGGCGTGACGACCACCGTGCCCGTGCACCAGGCGCTGCTGGCGGACGCCGAGTTCACCGCCGGGGGAGTGGACACCGCCTACTTCGAGCGGTTCCTGCGCAACGCCCAGCCCGACCTGGCGGAGGTGTCCTGATGGCCGACGTCGGACTGGTCGACGTCTCCCTGCGCGACGGCAACCAGAGCCTCTGGGGTGCCGCGGGCCTGCGCACCGCACACGTGCTCCAGGTGGCGCCGCTCCTGGAACGGGTCGGCTTCCGGGCACTGGACTACAGCTCCAGCACCGCGATGGGCATGCTGGTCCGCACCCACCGGGAGGACCCCTGGGAGCTGTTCCGCCGCACGCGGGCCCTGATGCCGGCGACGAAGCTGCAGTTCATCGGCACCGGCTTCCGCTTCATCTCGTGGCAGAACTCCCACCCCGACACGATGCAGCTGGTCTACGACCGGTTGGTCGCCAACGGCATCGACCGGGTCGTCGTCCTCGACCCCATGCACGACATGGACGCCGCCCGCGCCACCGCCCGCCGGTTGAAGAAGGCCGGCGTCGACGAGGTGGTCGCGGCGCTGACCTTCACGATCAGCGCCGTCCACGACGACGCCTTCTACGCCGATCTCGCCCGGCAGATGCGCGAGTGCCCCGATGTCGACCGCGTCTACGTCAAGGACCCGGCAGGCATCCTCACCGCCGAGCGGGCCCGCACGCTGCTGCCCGCGATCACCACCGAGCTCGGCAGCACGCCGCTCGAGCTGCACTCGCACGCGACCATCGGACTGTCGCCGTTGACCTACTCGATCGCGCCGGAGCTCGGCGTCGAGGTCGTGCAGACCGGCTGCGGCGTGCTGGGCAACGGCTCGTCGCTGCCGGAGGTCCAGCGCACGGTGGCCAACCTGCGCGAGATGGGCCACCGCGTGGACATCGACGACCGTGCGCTGGGACTGGCCTGCGACTTCTTCGGACGCCTGGCCGCCGCGGAGGAGCTGCCGCCCGGTCGACCGCAGGACTTCGACGCCGCGTTCCTGCACCACCAGATCGCCGGTGGCGTCATGACCACGACCCGCCGCCAGCTGCGCGAGATCGGCATGGAGGACCGGTTCGACAGTCTCATCGACGAGGTCGGCCGGGTCCGCGCCGAGCTGGGACACCCGATCATGGTCACGCCGTTCCCCCAGATGGTCGTCTCCCAGGCGCTGTTCAACGTGATCGGAGAGCGGTACTCGAACGTGCCGGACCAGGTGATCCGGTACGCGCTGGGGAGCTTCGGGCGGCCGACCGCGCCGATCGATCCGGACGCGCTCGACCGCATCCTCGACCGGCCACGGGCGCGGGAACTGCAGTCGGAGCCCCCACCGCCGTCACCGGCCGAGCTGCGCCGGCAGTTCGGCTCCGCGATCAGTGACGAGGAACTGCTGCTGCGGGCGCACATGCCCGCCGAGCAGGTCGACGCCATGGTCGCCGCGGGCCCGTCCCCGGCGCACTACAACCCGACCCTGACACCGGTGCTCACCCTCCTCCGCGAGCTGGGTGAGCGGCAGTCCGTCCACGACCTCGCGGTCGGCAAGCCCGACCTGCGGCTGTTCGTGCACCGTCGCGCGAGAGGAGCGTCCCGTGCCTGACCTGGACCCCGGTGCCCTCGAACGGCTGCGGCGGGTCCGCGGCTTCGTGCTGGACATGGACGGGACCCTCGTCCTCGGGGACCGCAACAACCGGGGACTCCGCGCGCTGCCTGGAGCGGTGGACTTCGTGCGCCTGCTCGTGGAACGAGACGTGCGGTTCTGCGTGTTCACCAACGGCACCGTGAAGACCCCGAGGGAGTGCGCCGACGCCCTCCAGCAGGCCGGGTTCCCCGTGCCCGACGACGCCGTGCTCACGCCGGCCACCGCTGCGGCCGAGGTGTTCCGGCGGCGAGGACACCGGCGCGTCATGGTGCTCGGCGGAAAGGGCATCACCGAGCCACTGGAGGAGGCGGGCATCGAGACCCTCCCGCCCCTGCGCGGAGCGTCAGCCGATGCCGTCTTCGCCGGCTGGTACCGGCAGGAACTCACCTTCGAGGCCCTGGAGGCCGCCTGCTTCGCGGTCTTCGAGGGAGCGACGTTCTACAGCGCCTCCCAGTCGCTGTTCTTCGCCACCGCCGAAGGCCGCACGCTCGGCACCTCGCGGGCCATCAGCGCCGTCGTCCGCGACATCACCCGGACGCGGGTGACCGTCGTCGGCAAGCCGTCCCTGCAGGCGCTGAAGGCGGCGGCCCGCCATCTCGACGTCCCCGCGCCGGAGCTGGCGGTGGTCGGGGACGACCCCGAACTCGAGGTCCCGATGGCGCACAAGGGCGGGTCACTCGCCGTCGCCGTGCACACCGGCATCGGGCATGCCCAGTCCTTCACCGACCTCTCCGAAGACGTGCGCCCTCACCTCGACCTGCCGGACGTGGGCGTCTTGGCAGGCCTCTTGAGTCCGGCCTGATGCCGGTTGCGCACCGCGTCGCCGGCGTGCCATCGTCCCCGCGATCGTGATCCATCGGCAGGAGGTGAGACCCATGAACGCGTGTCCGCAGTGGGTGCTCCCCTGCAGTTCACGATCGCGCGACTGAGGTGGTCGCCACCGGGAGCGCCCCGCCAGGCAAGGCGCGAGAGGCGACTCCCATGAACACGACACCTCCTCCACCTCTGCACGTCACGTCGACGACGGCCTCCGACCGACCGAGGTCCGACCAGGTCGAGCCGCAGGTCGACGCCACGAGGCGGGCGCCCGCCGCGGGCGAGCGGGCGTTGGTCCTCGGTGGTGGCGGATCGACGGGCAACGCGTGGTTGATCGGCGTCATCAGCGGCCTGTTCGATGCCGGACTGGACGTCACCGAGGCCGATCTGGTCATCGGGACGTCGGCCGGGGCGACGGCCGCGGCCCAGATCACCAGCGCGACCCCGACCGAACTGCTGGACGCCGTCCTCGCCGCTGCGCCCCAGCGGAGGACCGGCCCGGGCGGACCCGACGGTGGACGCGCTTCCTCCGGTCCGGTGGCCGACCACCTGGAGAGGACGAGCCGGATCATCGCCGCCGCCGAGGATGCGGCCGACATGCGCCGGCGAATGGGTGCGGCGGCGCTCGAGGTGGATGCGGCGTCGGACGGCTCGGGGCACACGCGGTGGCGCACGACCGTCGCCGCCCGGCTGCCCGGTCAGCGCTGGCCGGAGCAGGCAGTGCACATCACGGTCGTCGATGCCCACACGGGTGAACCGGTCGTGTTCGACCGGCACAGCGGGGTCGACCTGGTGGACGCCGTTGCCGCCAGCACCGCCGGCGGCCCTCCCTACCGGATCGGTGACCACCTCTACATCGACGGCGGCTACCGATCCGTCGAGAACGCCGACCTGGCGGCCGGCTACGGGCGGGTGCTGGTGCTCTCACCACTGGGCGGCAGGTCGCGGCATCCGCGGGAGTGGGGCACCCACCTGGCAGCACAGGTCGAGCGACTGCGCGCAGGCGGGAGCAGGGTCGAGACGATCGTCCCGGACAGCACCGCCGAGCACCTGTTCGGCGCCAATGCGATGGATCCGTCGCTGCGGCCGCCCGCCGCTCGAGCCGGTCACGACCAAGGCAGAGCGCTCGCCGAGCAGCTCACCGGGTTCTGGCGCTGACGCCTGCCCTCAGCCGGCTCGGAGTCGCGCCCACCGGACGGTCCGACCTCGTGACATCAGGTCCGCGATGCGCTTGGGTTGTGGCCGGGAGGGAGCAGAGCAGAGGGGTCGCAGCCACCTGGGCCCAGGGTCGACCGACCGAGGTCCTCGGGACGCCTCCATCGAGAACCGTGCTCAGCGGCCCCGTGAGGATGGTGTGGGCGCACGCGCTGCCGGCCGCCCTCCGGCGCCGATGGTGACCGCTGACGTGGCCCGCACCGCCACGACCTCGAGCACGAGAGGACAGCACCCATGGCGACCACCCTGCCGGCCTTGACTCCCGTCGAGGACAGCTTGTTCCTGACGCTCTGCTGCAGGGCGCTCGACAACCGCTCGCCGCATCCCGTCCTGGGCGACGAGATCGCCGACGAGATCGTCCGCACGCTGGACTACGACTACGGGCGGTTGCACCTCAACACCGATCTCTGCCTCAACGTGGCCCTCCGTGCCAAGAAGATCGACGAGGTCGCGTCGCGGCTCATCGCCCGCCACCCGGATGCGGTCGGGCTCGACCTGGGCGCGGGGTTCGACACCCGGTCGGCCCGCATCACGCCGCCGCCCACGGTGGACTGGTACGACGTCGACCTGCCCGCGGTCGTGGCCGCCCGGGACGACGTCGTCCCGGATCGCGCGAGAGCGCACACCATCGGTGCGGACGTGACGGACCCGACCTGGCTGGACGCCCTCCCCACCGACCGGCCCGCCGTGATCACCGCCGACGGCCTGATGGGGTTCCTCGCCGAGGACGACCTGATCGCCCTGCTCAACCGGCTGGTCGACCACTTCCCGAGCGGAGAGATGGTCTTCAACGGCTACACGCGGTTCACGATCTGGGTGGCCCGGCACGCCCGCGGCACGAAGTCGGTCGCCGCCGAGGTGAAGTTCCCCGGCATGGACGACCCGAGGGAACCCGAGCGCTGGAACCCCGAGCTGACGCTGGTCCAGGAGATGCTCATCAGTCGGCAGCCCGAGATCGCCCAGTTCCCCCGGGTCCTGCGCACGTACTACCGGCTGCAGTCGCACAGCACGTGGTGGTCCCGGAAGGGGACGCTGATCCTGCACTACCGGTTCTAGGAGCCCTGCTGGGCGCGCCCTCGGGGGTCACGTCCAGCTGACCTGGGGGTGTCGTGAAGAGGACCTCGGCCGCACTCGGCAGCTCTGGCTGGCTGCTGGTGGCCCCCGGAACCGTCTGCGGTCTGGTGCCCTGGCTGATCACAGGATGGCGTCAGCCCGGCGATTCGGCGTCGTGGGTCGACGCCCTCGGCTGGCTCCTCGTCCTGGCCGGTGCGGCGGTGCTGGGACACGCGTTCGTCGCCTTCGCCTGGCACGGGCGGGGGACACCCGCACCATCGGCCCCCACCGAGCGGCTGGTCGTCGAGGGTGCCTACCGGCATGTGCGGAACCCGATGTACGTCGCGGTCCTGGGGATCGTGCTCGGGCAGGTCCTGCTCTTCGCGAGCTGGGGACTGTTCGCCTATCTCGTCGTCCTGGGCACCACGATGAACGCCTTCGTGCGCACCTACGAGGAACCCACCCTGCGCGAGGCCTACGGGCCCTCCTACGAGGAGTTCTGCGAGAACGTGCCTCGCTGGCTGCCGCGCCTGACTGCCTGGCAGGGAGCTGCGCGGCGCCCTGGTCACCGGATGCGCCGTCGTGTCTGACTCGTCCGCCGGCCTCCGGGTCCATCCGCCTTCGCTCCCCGCGCGTGATCAGGTAGGACAGTGCCGAGCGGCCGTTCAGCGGCGCCGCACCGGGCCGGCGCTCACCGGAGGACGGCGGTCGACCGGGCCAGTGACCGGCCGAGGCCGAGGAGCAGCACAGGCGCGAGGAGGGCCCCGGTCAGCAGCGAGGCGATGTCGTACACGGCTTCGGACCGGGTGAGCGCGGCGACCGTGCTGACCACCAGGCCCAGGGCGGTGGCGAGGGCGAGGAGTCGCAGCCGGCGGCCCAGGTGCACCGCGAGACCCGCCAGACCTGCGGCCAGCGTGAGGAAGGCTGCGTACTCGAGGTGGTCGGCGAGGTCGGTGATCGCCTCGGAGGTGCGCCCGACGGCGATGATGTCCGCCGGGGGTTCGGCGGTGAAGCCGGTGTCCCGCCACAGGCCCAGCTGGCTCACGTAGACGAGGTCGGCCAACGCCTTGAGCAGGGCACCGATCGAGATGACCAGCGCCCACGACTCCACGCCGGCCCGGCCGTCGCCACGCAACCGGACCCAGGCCCGGGCGAGCACGATCAGGGCGATGGCCGCGATCGGCCCGAGGACGTCTCTCAGCGCGATGTTCCACGCGATGTCGTGCTGGCGCTCGGCGAGCGCCACGAAGAACGCAGCCAGGTCCACGTCGCGGCCTGCGCCGGTCTCCCGGAACGGCGGGTTGCCGGGCAGGATCTCGACCGCGTCGACGAGGAACAACAGCGTCTGGGCGAAAACGCCCGCGGCGCTGACCGTGGCGGCGAGCAGGGCGGCGCGACCCCACTCCTGTCGGGACTGGCTGACACCGACCTCGTTCACCGCCATGAGCGTCCCTCCCTGACCCGTCTGCGCAGCCTCCGATCGGCGCACGGGGGCAGCGGGGCGTCACCTTTTCCCGGCTCCGGCCCGGCGGACAGGGCCTTTGTGCCCCGCCGACTCGAGGGGACGGGCGGCATGAGACCCGGTTGTGGAGAGTCGGTTCCAGGGGATCCGTTCTCGAGACGTGGAACCGCGTGGCCCACGAAGGAATGCGGAGTGACGTTCGCGGCCATCTCCACTATCTCGGAGCGATACTGTCCGGCATGGCGATCGCAAAGGTGTGGGGAATGGTCACCTCGCAGCACTCGGGCAGGATCTTCGACATCGCCGGGGGGCCGGCAGCGACAGGGCTCGGCGCTGTCCTGCAGCAGTGGCAGATCCTGCGCGACGCCTCCAACCAGCGCTTTCGCTTCGAGCAGCTGTCGGACGGCTCGTACCGCATAAGGGCAAGGCACAGCAACAAAGTCCTCGACGTCGCCGGTGGCTCACTGGACAACGGTGCGCAACTCATCCAGTGGGACTGGCACGGCGGACCCAACCAGCGATTCGACGTCACGGACCTCGGCGACGGCTTCCTCCGCATCGCCGCGCAGCACTCGGGAAAGGTCCTCGACGTGGCGGGCTTCTCCCGCGACAACGGCGGCCGCATCTGGCAGTGGGATTGGCACGGCGGCACGAACCAGCGCTGGCGCTTCGGGGTGCCGATCGACTGAGGTCCACCGCAGCACCACGTCGTGACCGGCTTCGGCGAGTCCAGTGCGGCGTCGTGAGCGATGCCGGCAGCAGGACGGCACCGCGCCTCTGATCGGCACGCATGGCGCCCTCCAGCCACTTGCCGGTTTCGCTGAGGTCGATCCGGTCCGCAGTCCCGCCAGGTCCGGTTGTGGGGCAGGCTGGGGGAGCGAGACAGGTCGGGTCTCGGGACTTGGGGGAGTCGTCGATGGCGGCTGTGGCGATCGCGTGCCAGGGCGGGGGCAGTCACTCGGCGTTCACCGCGGGTGCCCTGCACCAGGTGTTGAGCGGGAGCGGGCACCGGGTGGTGGCGCTGTCCGGGACCTCGGGTGGGGCGATCTGCGCCCTGCTCACCTGGTACGGGCTGCTGACCGGCGGGCCTCCCGAGGCCGGCCGCCTGCTGGAGCGCTTCTGGCAGGACAACACGGCCACCGGGCTGAGCGATCGGGTGACCAACCGCTGGCTGGTCGGCCTGGCCCGGCTGGAGGGACGGGTCACGCTGCCGGTCGTCAGCCCGTACGCCTATCCCGAACTGGCACGCAAGGCCCTGACCGAGCTGGTGACGCGTCATGTCGACTTCGACGAGGTCGCCCGGCTGCAGGAGTCCCCGCCCGACGACCAGCCGCTGCTGCTGGTCGGGGCGGTCGATGTCGCGACCGGCGACCATCGGGCGTTCTCCAGCCGGCGGGGAGAGATCACGGTGGACGCCGTGCTCGCCTCGGCCGCCGTGCCGCCGCTGTTCCGCGCCGTGCACCTGGAGGGCAGCTGGTACTGGGACGGCCTGTTCAGCCAGAACCCGCCGGTACGCGAACTGCCGGACGCCGGCCCGGAGGAGATCTGGGTGATCCGGGTCAATCCGCGCGCCCGGGCCACGGAGCCGACGACGATCGTCGACATCGCCGACCGCCGCAACGAGCTGGCCGGGAACCTCTCCCTGGAGCAGGAGCTGTACCTGCTTCGCAAGGTCAACGAGTGGGCGCCCCGCCTCGGCGGTGGCTACCGGCACATCGAGGTGCGCGAGATCGCCCTCGCCCTGGACCTCGATGTCGCCAGCAAGCTCGACCGCAGCCCGGCGATGATCCGGCAGTTGTTCCACCACGGGCAGCAGCAGGCGCGCCACTTCCTGGCCACGCTGCCCGGCTGACCGGGCTGGTGCACCGCCGAGTTCGCGCGCCGGGCTGCTGAGCGGGAGTCGAGGAGGCCCGTCCCCACGTCGGGACGGCGCCGGCCCTGTTGTGCCGGGGGCGTCTCGCGGTTTAGCTGAACCGGCTGTCCACACCCGGGCCGCTCCTCGTCCGCCCATGACTCAGCGGAGACCGCCGATGAACAAGTCCGACCTCGTCGCCCGGATGACCGAGCGGCTCGGCGGGGACCGCGCGGCGGCCGCTGCTGCCGTCAGCGGAGTCCTGGCCGAGATCGAGGGCAGCGTCGCCCGCGGGGAGAGGGTGTCGCTGAGTGGGTTCGGGACCTTCGAACGCCGCGAACGGGCGCCCCGGAGCGGCCGCAATCCGCGGACGGGGGAGGCGATCCAGGTCGGTCCCTCCGTGGTTCCCGTCTTCCGCGCCGGCAGCAGGTTCAGGACGCTGCTCACCCAAGCCGACGGCGCCGTGATGCCATCGGGACCCGCCGCCGTCGAGGACAGCGTTCCGAAGGCCACGGGCAGCAGGTCCCGGGCCGCCGCGTCGCCATCGTCCGGCGGAACGGCCGCGGTCGCTGCGGATGCAGCAGCGGACGGCAAGAAGGAGAAGAAGAAGGCCGCCAAGCAGGCGCGGGACCAGGCCGGCCAGAAGGGCGGCAAGAAGGCACGCACAGCGGGGAAGGGCAAGGCCGGGAAGAAGCAGGCGGCCAAGGGCACCCGCTGACCCACGATCCGGGTGCTGCCCTCGCGACGAGTCGGCCGAGCCGTCGAGCCGAGCGGCCGGCAGCGGACGGGGACCGACGCCACCGCGGCGCTGCAGGAGCCAGGCGGGGTGGGGCTGACGACCTACCTCTCCGGAAACGCCGGGAACGCGCCCGTCGTGCTGCGGATGGACGACCTCAGCGCGCGCCCGGTGGGCTGAGGGGCGCCCTGCAGCATCGGTCGGCGTGACCGCACCCGACGCGGCCGATCGTGACCTCTAGTGCTGACGGCTCCGGTACCGGCCGGGCGTGACGCCGACCCGCTTCTTGAACTCCCGGGTCAGGTGTGGCTGGTCGGCGAACC
The DNA here is from genome assembly GCF_051383635.1 of Geodermatophilus sp. CPCC 205506. NCBI lineage: Bacteria > Bacillati > Actinomycetota > Actinomycetes > Geodermatophilales > Geodermatophilaceae > Geodermatophilus > Geodermatophilus sp. CPCC 205506. The sequence continues at coordinate 51,575 of NZ_JALPKP010000013.1, forward strand.
CGCAGCTGGCGGCGATGTCGGGGATGGGGGTCCCGGTGCGCTCCAGCAGCGTGCGGGCGCGTTCGACGCGCTGCTGGAGGACGAACGCGTGCGGCGTCGTGCCGATCGTCGCCCGGAACTTGCGGGCGAAGTGGAACCGGCTCAGGCGTGCGACGGCGGCGAGGTCGTCCAGGGAGACGGTCTCGGCGAGGTGGTCGTGGACGTAGTCACGGACCGCGCGGTCCTGCTCGAAGGTGAGCCCGTCGGAGCCGCCGCACTCCCGGAAGAGGACGTGCGCGTGCCGCCGCAGGATCTGGACGGCGAGCTGGCAGGACAGTGAGTCGACCATCAACCTGCTGCCGGCAGCGCCCTGGGCCGCCTCGTGGGCGATCTGCAGGATGGTGCGGTAGATCGCCGGGTCCTCGGCCTTGACGGTGTCGTGCAGCTCGACGTCGGCCACGTCGCGCTCGTACATCTGGCGGCAGGTCGCGGTGAGCTCGTCGTGCGTCAGGTAGACGTGCACGACCTCGATGTCGCGGGGCCACACCCAGTGGGACCCGACGGCGCGGGTGAGCAGCGAGACGTCGCCCGGGCCCAGCTCCTCGGCCGTCCAGGTCGTGTCGACGCGCCGGCGCATCGGGGTGACCCCGCGCCGGTAGGCGACGACGGTGTAGTCGCGCAGCGGCGGGACGACGACGTCCGACGGTCCGTAGCGGTACCCGCGGACCGACACGCCGTCCCAGCCGGCGTCCGGGTTGTGGACGGTGAGCCGGCCGGGCACCCACGCCGGCAGCTGATCCGGGGCTATCAACTGCTGCACCATGGTTGGCCTCCGGGTCCGCCCCCGCGTCGACACCGACGACTGCCCCGAGAGTAGGTCCGGTGACCTGCGTCACGACAGGGGCGCACGGCGATCCCCGACGGCAGGCGCATCCGCCGCCGACCGGCCTCCGCCGGCACGGGCCCGCCGGCCGCACGTTCCTTCAAACCGGCGCATCCGGAGGTTCAAGCCAGCACCGGGGGGCGCGGGGCATGGTCCCGGAATGCCGCTGCAACGAGTCCGTACCGGGGTCGGTCTGCACTACGAGGTCAGTGGGGAGGGCGATCCGGTCCTGCTGGTCATGGGGACGTCGGGGTCGATCGGCCTGTGGGCGGAGAAGGTCCCGCGCCTGGCCGAGCGGCACCGGGTCATCGCCTTCGACAACCGCGGACTCGGCGGGAGCGAACGCGGCGAGGGTCCCATCACCGCCGCGTCCATGGCCGAGGACGCCTGCGCCCTGCTGGAGGCCCTGGAGATCCCGGCGGCGCACGTCGTCGGCTGGTCGCTCGGCTCGGCGGTGGCCCAGGAGATGGCGCTCGCGCGCCCCGAGCAGGTCGCCTGCGCCGTCCTCTACGCGACGTGGGGCCGCTGCGACGGCTTCCAGCGCAGCATGTTCACCGCGCTGCGGCACCCGTACGCGACCCGGGACATGGAGGCCGCGCTGGCGGTCGCCGGGCTCGCCTTCTCCCCGCAGATCCTCGACCACCCGGAATTCCTGCAGCTCCTGGAGCCCATGGCGCCGTTCTTCCCGCAGAACGAGGAGCAGATGGGGGTCACCACGGAGCAGTGGGACGCCGACCTGGCGCACGACACGCTCGACCGGCTCGGGGCGATCAGCGCGCCGACCCTCGTCGTCGTCGGGGAGCAGGACCTGCTGACCCCACCCTGGCAGGCCAAGGCGGTCGCCGACCGGATCCCCGGCGCCCGTTACGAGCTGATCACCGGGCCCGGCTCGAGCCACTGCCTGCACCTGGAGCGGCCGGAGGACCTGGTCCGCGTCGTCACCGACTTCCTCGCCGAGCACCCCGTCACGGCCTGACAGCCGCTCCGGCGCCCACCGGCTCCGGGACCCGCCCCAGCAGAACGCGCACGCCACAGAAGGGGAAACCATGGACACCGAGGTCTACGAGGTCGCCATCCTGGGAGCCGGCCTGGCCGGGCTGGGCATGGGGATGAAGCTGAAGATGGCCGGCGAGGAGTCCTTCGTCATCCTGGAGAAGGAGGACCGCGTCGGCGGCACCTGGCGCGACAACAGCTACCCCGGCGCCAGCTGCGACGTCCAGTCGCACCTGTACTGGTTCTCCTTCGACGAACAGCCGGACTGGAGCAGGGTCTTCGCGTTCCAGCCCGAGATCCAGGCCAACATCGAGCGGCTCGTCGCCCGGCGCGGCCTCAACCACCACATCCGGCTGGGGGCCGAGATCACCGAGGCGGTGTGGCTGGAGGACGGCGGACACTGGCTGATCACGACGCTGTCCGGGGAGCAGGTGCGGGCGCGGGCCTTCGTGGCCGCCTGGGGCCAGCTCAACCGGCCCAGCTTCAAGGGCATCGAGGGCCGCGAGCACTTCGACGGCGACTCCTGGCACTCCGCCCGGTGGCGGCACGACGTCGACCTCACCGGCAAGCGGGTGGCGAGCATCGGCAACGGCGCGAGCGCCGTCCAGTTCATCCCCGAGGTGGCCGAGGTCGCCGGGCACCTGACCGTGTTCCAGCGGACGCCGAACTACTGCGTCCCGCGGCTGGACCGGCCCTACACCGAGGAGGAGCGGCGGCTGTTCCTGGACGAACCGACCCGGCTGCGGGAGAGCAGGGACGGCTTCTACTGGGAGCACGAGGGCTGGATCGGGGCCATGAAGCTGGAGGACAACCCGGTCGCCCAGGAGTTCACCCGGATCGCGCGGGAGCACCTGGAGTCCCAGGTCTCCGATCCCGAGCTGCGCGAGAAGCTGTGGCCGACCTACCCCATCGGCTGCAAGCGCCTGCTGATCGCCGACACCTTCTACCCGGCCCTCATGCGCGAGAACGTCGACCTGGTCACCGAGCGCATCGACGGCATCGAGTCCGCCGGGGTCCGGACCGCCGACGGCCGGCTGCACGAGATGGACGTGATCATCTACGCGACCGGGTTCGAGACGCTGTCCTTCATCGGGCACGTCGAGATCATCGGACGCTCCCCGAAGAGCTGGCCGCAGCGCCGCGGGGAGGGCGTCTCGCTGCGGGACGCCTGGCGCGAGTCGCCCGAGGCGTACCTCGGCATGACGGTGTCGGGGTTCCCCAACCTCTTCATCCTGTACGGGCCGAACACCAACCTCGGCCACAACTCGATCATCGCCATGCTCGAGTGCCAGTTCGACTACGTCCTCAAGGCCCTCGAGGCCGGCCGGCAGAAGGGCGCCGCGCTGGACCTGAAGCCCGAGGTGCTCGAGCACTACAACGCGCAGCTGCAGGACGAGCTCCGCGGCAGCTCCTTCGCCGGCAACTGCAACAGCTGGTACAAGACGCCGGACGGCCGCATCACCAACAACTGGTCCGGCAGCGTCGAGGACTACCGCAAGCGCACCGCCGACCTCGACCTCGCCGAGTACGAGCTGGTGCCGGCAGGCGCGTGAGCGGCAGCCGGGCGGCCGTCGACGGGGAGCGTCGTCCCCGTGGACGTCGTCCGCTGCGGGGCCGCCAGTGAGCCGGCACCCCGAGGAGTTGCTGCGCGTTGCGTGGTTGTCGCGGGGTGTGGTGGGTATTCCCGGCGCCGATCAGGGAGCCTCGAGGACTCATAGCGGCGGTCCGGCTCCTTCTCTCCGGCCTTCGAGCGCGGCGGCCAGGAAGAGGACCGCATGAGTGGCGGCGAGCGCGTCACCTGGGAGACCTGTCCGAGGTGCGGCCTGTCCGCATCTGCCCGCTGGCGCGACGGCACCCTGGTCGCCGTCGACTGCCCCGGCGGCTGCCGGCTGACCGCCGCGGACGTCGCCCGGCGCGGGGCGAGGGGGCTCCGGTTCCGGCCCCCGGTCGCGCCCGAGCCGACCGTGGGCGGGGCCGCGCGGGTGGCGGCCGGTCCGCCCCCGTCCCCGTCGGGGGCGGATCGGTGAGTGCCGCCGTGATCCGGTGCCCCGAGTGCGCCTCCCCGCGCGTCCACCACCTCTGGCGGGCCGACATGGCGCAGCTGGCCCTGATCGACCAGTGGAAGTGCCTCGACGCCACGTGTGGGCACCGCTGGGACACGACGGTCACCCATGCGCAGCTCCTGGACGCGGACGCGGCCGGCCCGGCCGAGGGTGACGAGGTGCCGGCAGACCGGCAGGACTCGGACGCGATGTCCGACTCGGGGTGAGTCCGGGGGCCGCGGGTGGCCCACGGTCGTCGGGTCAGGTCCACCCCGCGATGCGCTGGCACTCCGCACAGCGGGAGATGGCCCAGGCGTTGTGCCAGTCCATGTCGGCGATCGCGGTGACCAGGACGCCGCAGACCGACGAGGCGAGCCCGTCGACGACGGGCCGGGCGACCGCGTGGGCCAACGTCACCGCGCGGCGCAGGTCCCGGCCGTCCCGGAGCGGGTCGCGCTCGACCGACGCGACGTGGGTGCCGGTCACGTACAGGCTGGCCGTCATGCCCACAGCGTCGGCTCGTCGCATGACGCCGGTGCTACGGCTGCGCAGCGATCCTGCGATGGTCCGCGGGTCGCGGCGGGCGTGTCGCCCGAGCGTCCCTTGCCTGTGCAGTGCGATGGGCAACGGACCGCTCCCTGACGGAGCCACCGACGTCGACCGCCGCCGTGGGGGCCGGAGCGCGGTCAGGACCGGCAGACGCAACCCCTGGCGATCGCACCGGTGCCCGTCGCCGAGCAGAACCGCGCAGCGATCGCGTCATGGTCCGCACGCGGGTGTGGGCACACGTCGCACGCCTCGGTGGTCATGGCCTGCGCGGCGTCGTCGCGCAGCGATGCCTGCTCGCGGGCTCGGACGTCGGTAGAGGTCGTCATCGGGATCGTGGAGGAGGTCATGGCGGAAACGGCCTGACTCCACCGCAGCGCGGCGGGGTAGTGGTGAGTCGGTCCCGGCGCTGCCATGGGAGGCAGTGAACGAGGAGGGATCGGCAACCCCACGCTACGCGCGTGCCCGCCGGACACCGTGGCATCCCGCCGGGGCCTGCCCGTGTCCCGTGCTCACTGCGGCTCCCGCCACATCGGGTACACCGTGGGTCCGTTCGCGGGCAGGACCAGCTGCTCCAACTCGTGGAAGCCGTGGCGCCGGTACAACGCGCGGTTGCGGGGACTCGATGCCTCCAGATAGGCGGGCAGGCGCCGGCTGTCGCAGAGGTCGAGTACCGGGCGCATCACCGCGGCGCCGATCCCGGTGCCCTGCTTCTCCGGTTCCGTCCCCAGGTAGTAGAGGTACCAGTGGGGCTGCACGGGATGGTGTTCCTGCATCACGGACTGCGCCCGCGACGCGAGGCCGATCCTCCGGCCGAAGACACGCAGCGCCGCAGGCGTCTGCCGGAGCGTCTCCGTGGTGCTGGGCCGCCAGCCGCCCGGCGGGTACCAGATCGCGGCCCCGTCGCCGTCGGCCGACATCCAACTCCCTCCGAGGCGTTCGCTGCGGGGGAGCTCCAGGGCGAAGAACCGTGCCAGCCGTTCCTCCCGCCGACGCACGCCCGGGGGGAACAGGTAGGTGACGACGGGGTCGTCGGCGAAGGCTCCGGCCAGGACAGCTGCCACGCGCGCCCGGTCCGCGGCCGTGGCCGGTCGGGCCTGCGGTCGGGATGCGTTCATCGAGTCCGCCCTCTCTGTCTCGGCACGGCTCGGGGGGAGTCGGGCACGCCGGTCAGGGTCCTCCCGGCGGTTGTTCCTGGTCGCTCCGGGGGAGGGCCGCCGTCGGCCCGGGCGTGTCGGACGGGCGAGGTCGAGGACGAGCTCCCCGCCGAGGGAGCCGCCGTTGGTGTCGGCCTCCTTCGGCCGTGGTTGTGGCCGGTCTCACGGTGAGCCGGACGCTTACCGCCGTCGGCACGGGGCACCCAGACGTCGGTTGGGTCTTCGGGCCGGACCCCATCCAATGCCGGCTGGGCCGGCTCCAGCCCGTCCTCTACGGGGGCTGAACGGATCCCGGCCCTCGGGTGCCGAACCCACCGACGCCGCCCACCACATGACCGCCCCTATGAGAGGCCTGCTCCGCCATGGCGCAATCGAACAAGACCAAGTCCAGCGAGACCGAGACCGTTGCAGTTCCCGTCGACGTCACGGTCGAGGAGGGTGACCGCGGCGGAAAGGGCCCGACCGGCCCGGTCGGCCCCGCCGGTGAGATCGGTGACAAGGGTCCCCAGGGTCCGGCCGGCCCCGCCGGTGACCGAGGCGAGAAGGGCGCGCAGGGCCCCACCGGTCCGGTCGGTGAGCAGGGCGACAAGGGTCAGCAGGGCCCCAGCGGTCCGGTCGGCGAGCGAGGCGACAAGGGTGAGCAGGGCCCGACCGGTCCTGTGGGTCCGATGGGCGAGGGCGGTCTCCAGGGACCGGTCGGCGCGCGAGGCGACGAGGGCCCGCAGGGCGGCCAGGGGCCCGAGGGCGAGACCGGTCCGCAGGGCGAGCAGGGTCTGCCCGGCTCCACCGGTCGCCCCGGCGAGCAGGGCCAGGAGGGCCCGCAGGGCCTCCCCGGGCTGCGCGGCGAGACCGGCCCGCGGGGTGTGGCCGGCGAGCGAGGTGAGCACGGACCGCAGGGTGAGCACGGCCTGCGGGGCGCGCCGGGTCAGCGCGGTGTGATCGGCGAGACCGGCGAACAGGGCGAGAAGGGCTTGCCCGGTGCGCAGGGCGAGCAGGGCCAGCGCGGCGAGCAGGGCGCAGCGGGTGTCCGCGGCCTGCAGGGCCTGCAGGGCCTGCAGGGCGTGCAGGGCCCGGCCGGTCCCGCCGGTCCGGTCGGTCTCCCCGGCGTCCAGGGCTCGCAGGGCCCGTCCGGTCCGGCCTGGCTCCACCAGCCCAGCACCGCCGAGCTGGCGGCCAGGGTCAAGCAGGCGGCGTTCGATGTCACGCCGCGCACCGTGCTCGACCCTCGGGTGGGCGTTCACTACCTGGTGACGTTGGCCTCGCGGCTGGTCAAGTTGCAGGGCGGTCTGTTCCTGCGCGCCATCGTCGACACCGACGCCGCGGCGAACCGTCGGTCGACCGCCGACCTGTCCAACGTGCGCTCCATCGCCTGACCGACGCCGCATCGCTGAAGGGCGCCCCGCTTCGTCCGCTCCGGCGAAGTGGGGCGCCCTCCACCGTCGCGAGGCGGCTGGGTGCAGCACTGACTGCGTCAGGCCGGCGGGCGCAGGTGCACTCTGCGGCAACCGGTCACCGGCATCGACCTCAGCTGCGTCCCTGCGGCGACCCCGAGGAGGACCGGTCCTGCCTCTTGCCCGGGCCGCGGCCGAGGACGAGCCTGTACACGAGCGCCGGACCGAGCAGCGGGCCGTCGCCGGGTCGTTGCGGGGATCGGGTCGTCGAAGGCGGGCGCAGCGATGAGTCCACGAGAACCCGACGTGCGGGGCTCAGCGGCGCCTGAGGGGCGGGCTCCGGAGGACGAGGTCCGGGTCGGCTGCCGTCTGCTGCTGATCGCGTTCACCGGCCTCACGCTGCTCGCCGTACTCGGCTTGCTCGTCGGGGCGTCGAGGGCGCACGACGACTTCGCCTGGCGCATCTCCACGGAGCTCACGGCGGCCTTCCTCGGAGCCGCGTTCGCCGCGGGCTTCGTCCTCTCGCTGCTCTCCCTCCGGGAGCGGCGATGGAGCCGGATCCGGGTCCCCGTCCTCACGGTGACCGTGTACACCGTCCTCGCCCTCGTTGCGACGATCGTCCACAACCACGGCCTCCAGCTGTTCGCCGTCGGGGCCTCCGCGCGGTTCGCGGCCTGGTTCTGGCTCGTCGTCTACCTCGTCGTCCCCGGCGCCTGCCTCGCCGTCGTTCTCGGGCACGAGCTCCGCCGCGGCCCGGCCGAACCGGTCCACCGCCCCATGCCGGCCTGGCTGGTGGTGCTGCTCGCCGTGCAGGGCGCGACCATGGCCGGGGTCGGGGTGGTCCTCTACCTGGGCGGTGCGACGGTCCACCACACGCTCGACGACATGACGGGCTTCTGGCCGTGGGAGCTGGGGACGCTGAGCGGCCAGGTGGTCGGTTCGTGGTTGATGGCCTTCGGGGTCGCCGCCGCGCTGACCATCCGGGAGCGCGACCTGACCAGACTGGTCATCCCCGCGGTGGCCTACGCCGTCTTCGGGGTCCTGGAGCTGCTCGTGCTGCTCCGCTACCGGACCGAGGTGAGCGCCGACGACCCGTGGCTGTGGGTCTACGTGGCCGTCCTCCTCACCGTCGTCGGGAGCGGTGGCTACGGCTGGTGGGCCGGCCGGCGCCGGGCGGATGACCGGCTCGTGGTCCCCACGCGCCCCGGGCAGGCGACGGAGGACCGGAGCCCGGTCAGGCCCTGAGTCGGCGCGGCCGGTGCGCCTGCCGAGTTCCTGTGCCCGCGCCGGGACGGCCCGGACTCCGGACGACGGTGCTCAGATCCGCGCGGCCGTGCCGCAGATGCCGCAGACCTCGAGCTGACGGCGTCCCCACCGGGCGATGGGCACGAAGAACACCGTGAACTGCTTGAACTGGCGCACCCGCGACCACTGCGTGGTGTTGCCGCAGTGCGGGCAGGTGCGGACCTCCCCGGGGCCCAGGTCCTGCTGCTTGGTGCCGAAGCCGAAGAGGACGATCACGCCGCCACCCTAGGCAGCGGACCCCGCCGCCGTCCGACGCTCGTCAAACACGGCACGCGTGCCGACCGTGGACGGCGCACCCCCTGCACGTCAGCGGACACGCTCCCGCGCCCTGCGCGATCTTGACGGAATCCTTACGCCCGCGACCCGGTCGATCGACGTCCCGGGCCGTTCGCCGGCCGTACCGTCGGACCGACCCGAGTCCGGTGCCCACTCCGACGGGGACGGGAGTGAAGGTGGCCACCTCGACCGACACCCACGCCCCGGCGCAGACGACGTCGCCGTTGCGCGACTGGCTCCTGCAGGGCCGGCCGCGGAAGCGTCGGGGGATCCCCGGACCGCACGCCCACCCCGCGGCGACGCACACGACGCACCGGTGGTGGCAGGTCATGTGCCTCACCGGCGTCGACTACTTCTCCACCCTCGGCTACCAGCCCGGCATCGCCGCGCTCGCGGCCGGCCTGCTCTCGCCGATCGCCACCCTCGTGCTGGTCGCGCTGACCCTCTTCGGCGCCCTGCCGGTCTACCGGCGGGTGGCCGAGGAGAGTCCCCGCGGCGAGGGGTCGGTCGCGATGCTCGAGCGGCTGCTGCCGTCCTGGAAGGGCAAGCTCTTCGTCCTGGTGCTGCTCGGCTTCGCCGCCACCTCCTGGATCGTCACGATGACCCTGTCGGCCGCCGACGCGACGGCGCACATCGTGGAGAACCCGCACGTGCCGTCCTCCTGGCGCGGGCACGAGGTGGCGATCACCCTGGGGCTGCTCGCGTTGCTCGGGGCGGTGTTCCTCAAGGGGTTCACCGAGGCGATCGGGGTGGCCGTCGGCGTGGTCGCGGTCTACCTCGCGCTGAACCTCGTCGTGGCCGTCGCGGGTCTGTGGCAGGTGGCCACGGCACCGGTCCTGGTCACCGACTGGTGGAGCGCGCTGACCACCCAGCACGGCGGCCCGGCGACGATGGTGGCGGCCGCGCTGCTGGTGTTCCCCGCGCTGGCACTGGGCCTGTCCGGCTTCGAGACCGGGGTGGCGGTCATGCCGCACATCCAGGGCGAGCCGGGTGACACCGAGCAGCGCCCGCTCGGCCGGATCCGGGGCGCCCAGCGGCTGCTGACGACGGCGGCCGTGATCATGAGCATCTTCCTGGTCGTCAGCAGCCTGGTCACGACCCTGCTGATCCCGGAGGAGGAGTTCGCGCCGGGTGGGGAGGCCAACGGCCGCGCGCTGGCCTACGTCGCGCACGAACTCCTCGGCGACGGCTTCGGCACGGCCTACGACGGGATCACGATCGCCATCCTGTGGTTCGCCGGCGCATCGGCGATGGCCGGCATGCTGAACCTGATCCCGCGGTACCTGCCGCGCTACGGCATGGCGCCGGACTGGGCGCACGCGGTGCGCCCGCTGGTGCTGGTCCTGACGGCGGTGGCCTTCGTGGTGACCTGGGTCTTCGACGCCGACGTCGACGCGCAGGGCGGCGCCTACGCCACCGGTGTCCTGGCGCTGATCACCTCGGCCGCGGTCGCGGTCACCCTCGCCGCGCACCAGGCGGGCCAGCGGCGGCTGACCGTCGCGTTCGCCGGAATCGCCGCGATCTTCGTGTACACCACGGCGGTCAACGTCGTCGAGCGCCCCGACGGCGTGAAGATCGCCGCCTGCTTCATCGCCGCCATCGTCCTGGTCTCCCTCGTCTCCCGGCTGACCCGGTCCCTGGAACTGCGGGTGACGGAGGTCCGTCTGGACCCGCAGGCGGAGCTGTTCGTCCGCGACTGCTCGCGGCGCAAGATCCGCCTCGTGGCCAACGAGCCGGACGCTCTCGACGCGGCCGAGTACCTGGACAAGCTGCGGCAGATCCAGGCCGACAACGACCTGACCGACGACGACATCATCTTCGTCGAGGTCACGCTGACCGACCCCTCGGACTTCGCGACGGCGCTCGACGTCCGGGGCGAGGTCGTCCACGAGAGGTACCGGGTGCTGCGGATGCAGAGCTCCAGCGTCGCGAACGCGCTGGCGGCACTGCTGCTGCACGTCCGGGACGAGACGAAGCGCGTCCCGCACGTGTACTTCGAGTGGACGGAGGGCAACCCCCTCGTCAACCTGCTGCGGTTCGTCTTCACCGGCGCGGGGGAGGTCGCCCCGGTGACCCGAGAGGTGCTCCGGGAGGCCGAGCCGGATCGCGCGCGCCGTCCGCGGGTGCACGTCGGCTGACCGGAGGCCCGCTCAGGGACGGAAGCGGTAGCCCATCCCGGGCTCGGTGAGCAGGTGGCGGGGCCGCGTCGGGTCCGGTTCCAGCTTGCGGCGCAGCTGCCCCATGTAGACCCGCAGGTAGTGGGTCTCCTTCGCGTAGGCCGGTCCCCACACCGCCTGCAGCAGCTGCCGCTGGCTGACCAGCCGGCCCGGCGCGCGCGCGAGCTCGGACAGCAGGCCCCACTCGGTGGGGGTGAGCCGGACGACGGCGCCGTCCACGGTCACCTGCTTGGCGGACAGGTCGACGGTGAAGGCACCGGAACGCACCACCGAGGCCTCCGGCTCCGGAGCGCCGCGGCGCTGCAACGCCCGGAGCCGGGCCAGCAGCTCGCCCATGTCGAACGGCTTGGAGACGTAGTCGTCGGCACCGGCGTCCAGCGCGCCGACCTTGTCCCGGCTGTCGACCCGCGCCGACAGCACGAGCACCGGGCCGGTGAACCAGGGCCGCAGCCCCGCGAGGACCTCGGTGCCGTCCAGATCCGGCAGGCCCAGATCCAGGACGACGAGGTCGGGGTGGCGCGCGGCGACCTCACTCAGCGCCGCACGCCCGTCGGGGGCGGTGACCACCTCGTAGCCGGAGGCGCGGAGGGTGATCCGCAACGCCCGGGTCAGCTGCGGGTCGTCGTCGACGACCAGGACTCGGCTCACGGCGCAGCCACGGGTCCCGCCGGGGTCGGGACGGCGGCCGCCCGCAGGGCCACGACCATCGTCAGACCACCGCCCGGGGTGTCCTCTGCGGTCAGGGTGCCGTCCATCGCCTCGGTCAGGCCGCGCGCCACCGCCAGTCCGAGCCCGACGCCCTGCCCGGCGGGGGCGTCGCCCAGCCGCTGGAACGGCGCGAACACCCGGGCGCGGTCGGCCGGGGGGACGCCGGGTCCGCGGTCGACGACCCGGAGTTCGAGCCGGTCGTCCAGGGCGCCGGCGGTCACGGTGACCGGGCCGGTGGGGGCGTGACGCAGCGCGTTGCTGACGAGGTTGGCGACCACCCGCTCGAGGAGGCCGGGATCGGCCGGGACGGGTGGCAGGTCGTCCGGCCAGTCCCGCTCGATGCGCGCGAGGTCTCCTCCGTCCAGCCCGCGCAGTGCGTGGTCCACGACGGCCGGGACGTCGGAGGGGCTCAGCGCCGGACTGACCACGCCGGCCTGCAGGCGGCTCATGTCCAGCAGGTTGTCGATCAGGTCGGTGAGCCGGTCGGCCGACTCGTCGATCGTCGCCTCGAGCTCGGCCCGGTCGGCGTCGTCGAGGTCGAGGTCGTCGGAGCGCAGGGCCGACGCGGCGGCCTTGATCCCGGCCAGCGGGGTGCGCAGGTCGTGGCTGACGGCGGCGAGCAGGGCGGTGCGCATGCTGTTGCCGGCGGCCAGCCGGTCGGCCTCGGCGGCCTGGGCCGCCAGCCGGCCCTGCTGGAGTGCCACGGCGGCCTGCTCGGCGAAGGCGACCAGTACCCGCCGGTCGCTGGCGGGGAGACACCGGCCGGTCAGCCGGAGGACCAGGGAGTCGGTGACGGTCACGTCCTCGACCGAGTCGCCGGGAGCGCCGCCGCCGGTCTGGCCGCACGCGCCGACGACGCGGTCGCCGTCGGGAGTCCGCTCGACCATCTCCACCGTCGTGAGCCCGAACGCCTCGCGGATCTGCTCGAGCAGGCGGGGGAGCCCACGGTCGCCCGCCAGGACCGACCGCGACAGGGATGCCAGCATCGCCGTCTCGGCCTGGGAGCGCGCGGCGACGGTCGCCCGCCGCGCCGACCGGTCCACGACGGTGGCCACGGTGACCGCGACGATCAACCCGCCCACCAGGGCCACCACGTCGTCGGCCTGGTGCACGTCCAGCTGCCCGGTCGGAGCGACGAAGAACCAGTTCTCCGCCAGCCCGCCCAGCACCGCCGCGGCCACCGCCGGCCACAGCCCGCCGACCAGGGCGACGGCGAGGACGAGCAGCAGGAAGGCGAGCAGGACGACCGACAGCGACACGGCGGCACCGGCCGCGAGGCAGGCCACCGTCACCACGACCACGCCTGCCAGCGCAACGGTGAGGCCGAGCCAGCGGCGGCGGGGCGTGAGGGAGCCGGTCAGCGGCGGCAGCCGCCAACCCCGCGAGCCCGCCGCGGAGTGGGTGACGATGTGCACGTCGATGTCGCCGGAGTCGGCGATCACCTGGGCGCCGATGCCGCTGCGCAGCGCGCGGGCCCACCGGGAGCGACGGCTGGTGCCGAGCACCAGACGGGTGGCGTCCACGCTGCGGGCGAACTCCAGCAGCGCCGCGGGGACGTCGTCCCCGACGACCTGGTGGTTGCTGCCGCCCAGGCTCTCCACGAGCTCGCGCTGGGCGCGCAGCGCGGTGGGGGACGCGCCGGTGAGCCCGTCGGAGGCGAGCACGTGGACGGCGAGCAGGTCGCCGCCGGAGCGCTGGGCCACCCGGGCGGCGCGGCGGATCAGCGTCTCGCCCTCCGCGCCGCCGGTCAGCGCGACCACCACCCGCTCCCGCGTTCCCCGGACGTGGTCGACGTGGTGCTCGGCCCGGTACCGTCGCAGGCCCTCGCCGACCCGGTCCTCCGGCCGGAGCAGCGCCGGTTCGCGCTGCGCCTCGGGAGTCGTGACCACCAGCTCGATCCGGTCGGCCCCGCGGACCACGGCGTCGGGCACGGTCTCCCGGTGCTCGGTGCCGGCCATCTGCCGGACGAGGTCGCCGAGGCTCTCCAGGTGCTGGATGTCGACCGTGGACAGCACGTGGATGCCGGCGGCCAGGAGCTCGTCGACGTCCTGCCAGCGCGCGGGGTGCTCGGAGCCTGGGGCGTTCGTGTGCGCCAGCTCGTCGACCACGACGACCTCGGGTCGCCGCGCGAGCACTGCCTCGACGTCGAGTCCGGTCAGGGTGACGCCGCCGTGGGTGACCTCGCGGCGCGGCAGCACCTCGAGCCCCTCGAGCTGGGCGGCGGTGCGCCGCCGACCGTGCGTCTCCACCAGCCCGACGACGACGTCGCTACCGCGGGAGTGACGCCGGTGCGCCTCGTCGAGCATCGCGACGGTCTGCCCGGCGCCCGGAGCGGCGCCGAGGTAGATGCGCAGGGTTCCACGGGTCACGCCGTCCATGATCGACCGGATCCGGGGTCGACGAGCCGTCCCGCGCGTCAAGGACTCGTCAGGATCGGGGCGGAGGACCGGGACGGGACCCGAGGTCGATGGCGACCTCGGGCCCGCCCGGCGGGGTCAGCGGCGGCCGGTGCCGTCGGGCCCGTCGACCGGCCGCTGGGGGACCCGCACGTCAGCCGCGCCGGGCCTCCCGGCGCAGCCGGCCGAGGCGGTCCAGCAGGTTCTCCAGGGACTCCTCGAACTCCGCGGCGGACTCGTCCTGGCTCAGCAGCGGCTCCAGGCGGACCACGGAGGGGTACCGGCCGAGGTCGGTGTGGGGTGCGTCGGCGGGGTCGGTGTCGTCCCGCGAGCTGATGGGGACCCCGCGCTGGGAGATCTCCAGCAGCAGGTGGCCGAGCAGGAAGCTGGTGTAGGCCCGGTAGGCCGCCACCGCGGTCTCGTCCGAGAAGCCGCTGCCGGTCAGGGTCTCCAGGAAGGACTCCACCCAGCGCAGGCTGCGCAGCGGGGGACGCACCCACGGGGCGGCCGGCGGCCGGGTCGCCACGAGCGGGAAGACGGCGGGGTGCGCGAGGGCGATGCGGCGGACGCCGTGCGCCAGGCGCTGCAGGTAGTCCTGCCACCCGTGCGTGGCCTGCATGTGGACGTCGGGGTCGCCGTAGAGCTCGTCGACCACGCTCTCCACGACGCCGTCGAGCAGCTGCTCGCGACTGGGGACGTAGCGGTACAGCGCCATCGCCTCGACACCGAGCTGGGCGCCCAGCCGGCGCATCGTCAGCGCGTCGATGCCGTGCTCGTCGATGAACTCCACCGCAGCTCCCAGGATCCTGCGCCGGTCCAGTGACCCGCGAGGACTGCGACTGGTCGCGGCCGGGACCACCATGGCCGCGCCGCCGCGCGCCTCCGGGGCGTCCGGGTCCTCGGGCGCGCCGGCCATCGCGGTTCCCTCCCCGAGCAGACGTGGGACCGACATCATCGCTCCGGACCGCTGGGCCGCGCCGGTTCTACAGCTGGAGCTGCTGCTCCTCACCGGTCAGCCACTCCAGGACGACGATGCTCGCGTCGTCCTGCAGCTGGTCGGCCTGGTGCGCCAGCACCCGCCGCATCAGCCGCCGCACCGTCTCCGGGGCCGGGTCACCCGCGGCGAGGGCAGAGCTGATGAAATCGGCCAGCCGCTGCTCGCCGAAGAACTCCCCGGTCGGAGAGCGGGCCTCGGTGATCCCGTCGGTGTAGAGCAGCAGCCGGTCGCCCGGCTCCAGCCGGATCTCGCCGGCGGCCGGCTTGGCGTCCTGCAGTCCCAGCGGCCGGGAGGGTGGGCACCGTGGCAGGGCCACCAGGGCGGTGCCGCGCAGGATCAGCGGGTCGGGGTGGCCGGCGTTGATCCACTGCAGCCGGCCGGTGGCCAGGTCCAGGCGGGCGATGACCGCGGTGGCGAACTGGCTGCCGGGGAACTGCCCGGCGATCGCGGCGTTGATCTCCACCGCGATGTCGGGCAGACCGAGCAGGTTGCGGCGGGCGTGCCGGTAGGCGCTGATGGCGACGCTGGCCAGCAGCGCCGCCGGCAGCCCGTGCCCGACGGAGTCGATGACCAGCAGGTCGGCGATGTCGCCGTTGACCGCGTAGTCGAAGCTGTCCCCGCCGACGTCGTAGGCCGGCTCCAGGCCGCCGGTGATGACCACGCGCTCGGTGCCGAAGGTCAGCGGCGGGAGCAGCTCCCACTGCATCTCCGCGGCCAGGCTCAGGGTCTTGCGGCGCCGCAGCCGCGCGAAGACGTCGCTGTAGGCGTCGTTGATCACCACCAGCTCGGCGACCAGGCTGATGAAGGCCCGGATCCGCGCCTCGAACACCTCGTCAGGAGCCTCGTCGAGGGTCACCTCGACCACGCCGAGGCGCTCGACGCCGTTGAGCAGCGGCACCCACAGCCGCACCCCGCCGTCGGCGGCGCCGGTCACCGGCTCGACCCGGCGGAACGCCCGGCCGGCCATCGTCCCCTCGATGAGCAGCTCCTGCCGCTCGGGCACCCCGTCACCGGGCAGCGGCAGCAGGGTGACCTGCTCGTAGTCGGCCAGGTACAACACCGTCTCCGCGATCCCCATCGCGCGGCCGTGGGCGGCGACGGTCGCGGCCAGGTTGGCCGGGGAGAGCAGGTGCGCCGCCCGCAACAGCGAGCTCAGGGGGTCGGTCACCGATCAGGCCGGGATCGCGACGGCACGGGTACCGGTTCCGGACGTCGTCGGGGGACGGTCAGCTCGAACCACACGGTCTTGGCGCCGGTGGCCCGGCTGCGGCGGGCGCCCCACCGGTCGGCGAAGGCCGCGACCACCTGCAGCCCGCGGCGGTGCGCGTCGGTCACCGTCAAGGAGCGCAGGACCGGCTGCTCCCGTCCGGTGTCGGTCACGCCGACCCGTAGCCGGCCGTCGGCGTGCTCGACGGCGACGACGATCTCGGGGCCGTCGGCGTGGCGGACGGCGTTGCCGGCCAGCTCGGAGACGAGCAGCGCCGCCGTCTGACCGACGTGGTCGGGCAGGTCGGCGACGAGGTCGGAGACGAACCGCCGGGCGTCGGGCACCGAGACGGCCAGTGCCGGGAAGCTGCGCCTGGCCATGCTCAGGCCTCCTCGCGCAGGCCGAGCCGGGCGGCGAGGCCGAGGACCTCCACCACCCGCCGGACCACGGAGGTCGCGTGGACGATCTCGACGGGGGAGAAGTGGTCGGCGATGCGCAGCAACACCGCCACACCGGAGGAGTCGGCGAAGGTCAGCTCGGTCGCGTCGATGCGCAGGGGCTGGGCGTCCCGGCGCAGCAGGTCGTCGAGGTCCGGGCCGATGTCGGCCGCACCGGCGAGGTCCAGCTCGCCGCCCAGGCGGACCAGCAGCGGCGCGCCGTCGGCGGACTCCACCACGTCCAGCCGGGCCCGGGGCCCGTCGGTCATGTCGTCCATCGCATGCCCAGCAGCACGGTGTCGTCCCTCCCACCGTCGACGGCGAGCGCCCGCATCAGGGCGTCGAGGGCCTGTGGCAGCGGCCGCCCGTCGACGGCTCCGGCGCTGGCCGCGCGCAGCCGGTCCAGGCCCGCGTCGATGACCTCGTCGCGGCGCTCGACCAGGCCGTCGGTGAACGCCAGCAGCGTGCCGGCGCGCGGTATCCGGAACTCGGAGACCGGCAGCGGGGTCGATCCGCTCACGCCGATCGGCGGGGCGACGGGCACCTCCAGCAACAGGGCGCGACCGTCGGTGAGCAGCACGGGCGGGAAGTGGCCGGCGGAGACCACGGTCAGCCGACCGGCGCTCGCGTCCAGCTCGCCGAGCAGCACGGTGGCGAACTGGCGGTCGGCCGCCACGTCGAGCAGCCGGCGCAGCTTGGCCAGCACGACGTCGATGTCGTCGCCCTGGGTGAGGTAGGCGCGCGCCGCGAAGCGCAGCTCGGCCATCGTGGTGGCCGCCGGGAGGCCGCGGCCGGAGATGTCGCCGACGACGAACACGCAGCGCCCGGTCCCGCGGGGGAGGACGTCGTACCAGTCACCGCCGACCTCCAGCTCGTCGACGCCGGCGACGTAGCGGGCGGCGACCTCCATGCCGTCGATCGTGGGGACCTCGGGCAGCAGTGCGTGCTGCAGGGTCGCTGCGATGCTCCGCTGCTGCCGGTAGAGCCGGTCGTTGTCCGCCGCCAGCCGCTCGGCCTCGGCCCGCCGCCGGGACATGGTGGCCGCGGCCGCGGCTGCGGCCACGGCGAGGAGGAGTCCGACTCCGACCACGATCCAGGGCAGCGCCGAGGACAGATCACCGGTCAGGCTGGTCGGGGACGCGCCGACGACGGTGATGGAGGTGTTGCCGAACGGCACCGTGGTGCGGGCGGTGTACCCGCCGATCGGAACCGGGCCGGTGGAGTACAGGAGCTGATCGGTGGCCGTGCTCCGGCCCAGGTAGACCGCGAAGTCCAGACCGCCGAACGCCTCGCCGGGCGGTACCTGGACGCGCCGGTCGGGCGGGAGCAGCGACTCGGCGTAGACGACCAGCCCGGCGTCGCCGACCGGGCGCAGCGCGTAGCCCAGCCGGGCCGGCTCGCCGGGCAGGATGCCGGTGACCGCCAGCGTGCCGTCCTCGGGCACGCCGGCGAGGAACGCGGCGAACTCCTCGCCGTCGGGGCCGACGGGGTCCGGCCCCTGCAACGCCACCTGCTCGGCCTGCCCGCCGTCGCCGATCCGCCACAACGACAGCGACATGCCGTTGGCACCGGAGATCCGGGCGGCGGCGAACCGCTGGAAGGCGCCGGGATTCGCGTTGGTGGCGGTGGCGACCTGCCCGGCGTCGGCCAACTGCGTGGTGAGCACGGCGATCTGCGTGGTCAGCACCGTGCCGGCCTGGGCGACCTGCCGCTGCAGGGAGTCGGCCTCGGCGCGGGCGTTCACCTGCCCCGCGAGCACCGCCAGCACCGCCGCGACCGCGAGGATGACGACGGCGACGACGGCGGCGACGCGGCGGGGCGTGCTGCGGATCATGACCCGCGAACCGTACCGCCCGGGGATCCCCACGCCCGGTCACCGGCTCGGCCCGAAGCGGCGGGATGCGGAGATCCAGCTGCGGGGGACTCGGTGCGGGAACCGGTCGTGGCCCACCGGTCGCGGCGGGCGTGGCGGGTCCGCAGGCCGAGTGCACCGGCACCAGCGGTCAGCACCGGAGCAGGGGACTCACCGTCCCGGGGGGACGTCCAGCCGGAGGTCGACCAGGGTCATCTCGCCGTAGCGGAACTCGCCGTCGGGCAGGTGCCAGACGGCCGCTCCGCCGGTCATCCGGGGGAGTCCGTCGACGACGGTCCACCCCTGCACGGGCGTGCTCCAGGGCGCGCGGGTGAGCCCGCCGGGCAGGTCGGCCCAGCGGTCCTCGGTGCGGACGTCCCTCGGGCGGCCGTCGGCGTCCAGGAACACCTCAGCGCCCACCGTGTGCCCGGCGTCGGCCAGGGAGACGCGAAAGCCGTCGTCGCCGGCCGCCTCCCAGGTGGTGCGGGTGCCGAGGAGCATGCCCGGTGCCAGCAGCAGCGCATCGTCGAGCCAGGTCGTCAGCTCGCCGATGTCGAACTCGGGTCCGGAACCGTCGGCGACGGTCACCAGGTCCAGGACCTTGCCGCGCATCCGACCGGAACCGCCGCGGTAGGTGTCCCAGCCCCACATCGGGACGACCCTCCCCATCACCAGCCGTATCCGGTACAGGCGGGCGACCTCGACGGCGGAGTTGTACTGCCATGCGTCGCACGGCATCCAGGCCTGATCAGGCCCGCGGCGGAACCGGCCGGCGAAGTGCGCCCGCAGCGACCAGGTCCGTGGACGCCCGACGACGCCCATCGCCCGCAGGTAGCGGACGGCCGCCGGTGGCAGCCCGTCGAGGTCGGCCTCGGTCACCGCGTCGACGGACACCGGGCCGGTCGGGAGCCCGGCGGCGACCACTCGGCGGACGAAGGCCCGCGGCGGGCGGGCGCCGGCGGTGGCCCGCTCGGAGGTGGACGTGGACATCGGCGACCTCGCTCGTCGGTGGTCGTGGCGGGGGCTGGGTTCCGAGCGTTCGAGCCTCGGGTCACCGTGCGGTCGGAGGGTCGGCCGGTGACCCGCTCCGGTCGCGGCTCAGCTCGCCGAGCGCGGCTGCGATGTCGTCGGTCCAGGAGTCGATCGCCGGCCAGTCCCGATGGTCGCCAGGGCTGCCACCGAGCGCGCGCCAGAAGAGCTTGCCCCACAGCGGGAGGCCCTCCATGGCGACGATCCCGGCGAAGACCCGGTGCTCCCGGGGACGCAGACCGGCGGGGAAGGCCGTCTCGATCTTCCGGACCTCCATCCCGACGACGACCCGGCTGATCGGGCCGCGGGGTGCCGCGCCGGCCACGCTGAAGCACCAGAACGGCCGGTCGGCGAGGACTGCCCGCCCGCTGCGGAGGAAGTCCGACGCGGCCGGCAGCCAGGCCTGGTCGTGGACCGCGCTGCCGATCACGAAGGCGTCGAACCCGGTCGGGTCCACGTCCGGCCCGAGCGGGTGGACGGCGACATCGGCGACGTCGGCCAGGCCGACGGCGATCCGTTCGGCGATGCCCTGGGTGGACCCGGCCGCGGTGGCGTGACCGACCAGCACCCGCACGTTCCTCGCCATGCGTCCACGCTGTCCGCTGGGCAGCTGGAGGGGGAGGGACGGACGGCACCATCGGGGAGTGACGGACGTCGTCCGGTCGGCGTGCCGCAGTTCAGCGCCTGCGACCCCAGCGGAAGTACGTCAGGGGGCCGATCCAGTTGACGGCGATGACCGCAGCCCAGACGGCCTTGCGGCCGTTCACCTCCGACGCGCTCCGCCGGGCCAGATCGGTCCAGGCGGTGGCGGCCAGGGACAACTGGACGGACCCCAGCGTCAGCAGGAGCGCACGCTGACGCCCGCTCATGTCCGCCCACCGGCGCGGGAACCTCGGCGTGCGCCGACTCATGGCTGCCCCCTGGCCGCGTCGTCCTGCGCTCGGTCACGTCCCCTGGGGCTCCGGCGCCGCGAGCGGGGTCGTTCGGTCGGCCAGTGTGGCGGCGATCTCCTCGGCCCAGCTCCGGACGAGTTCCCAGTCGCGGAAGTCCCCGACGGGAGCCCGCATGGCCGTGACCATGGCCCGTTCGCCGAAGGCGAGCAGGCCCTTGTCCAGGCGGCCGGGGAAGACGCGGTGACCGACTGCGTCGAGCATCGTGGCGAAGGTCCCCGCGTCGTGCGGCTCGTCCGGCGGGAACGGCGGCGCTCCGATCGGTCCGCTGGAGAACAGCCAGACGGGCCGGTCGCGCAGGGCGGCCAGGTGCGCCGTGGCCAGGTCTCGGGCTGCCTCCAGCCAACGTCCGGCGTAGACCGCGCTGCCGAGGGCCACTGCCTGGTACATCGAGGGATCGGGGCGGTTCTCGGCCGGAACCGCCGAGGCGACCAGGCCCAGCGTGCGCCCGGTGGCGCAGCCGTTGAGGTCCCGGGCCAGGGCTGCGGCGATCTCGTGGGTGGAACCGTGCCTGCTCGCGGCCGTCACCAGGACCCGCAGGCCCGCCGTGGTCACCGGGCGCTGCCCGTGGGAACGGGGACGACGGCGACGGGGCAGCCGGCCCGGTGTAGGACGCCGTGGGTCGTCGACCCGAGCCGGGCGATGGATGCGCGGTGGCGGTGGCCGACGACCAGCAGTTGCGCGGTGAGCGCGACGGACACGAGGGCCCGCGCCGTCCGCTCGCGCAGGACCACCTCGCGGACGACCACGTCGGGTTCCTTCTCGCGCCAGCCGGCCAGCGTCTCGGCGAGCACCCGTTCTTCGTCGGCGAGGACCCCGGCCCAGTCGACGAGCGGACCCATCGACTGGAACGCGGTCTCCAGCGCGGCGTCCTGCCAGGCGTGGACGGCGACCAGGTCGGTCCCGCGGGCGGCGGCCTCGGCGAAGGCGAACGCCAGGACGGCGTCGTCGCGGCCGCGACCTTCCACGCCGACCACGACCGAGCTCCGCTGGGAGACGACGACCGTTGTCTGGTCGGGGAGGACCACGACGGGGCAGGAGGCGTGTCCCACGACGCCGTTCGCCGTGGAGCCGAGCAGCAGACCGGCGATCCCACCGACTCCACGGCTGCCGATGACCAGCAGCTGCGCCTCCCCGGAGGCCGCCTGCAGGGCGGCGACCGGGTCGCCGTCGACGACCGACCAGCTGACCGTGTCGGCTCCGAGGACGTCGGCGGCGTCGGCCGCGGCTCCGCGCAGGAGGGTCCCCGCACCCGCCTGGAGCATCGTCTGCAGGTCCGGGTCGGGCGACGGATCGGCGACGATGCCACCGAGCGGCCAGGACAGCGCGTGCACCAGCCGCAGCGGCGCCCGCCGCCGGCGCGCCTCGTCGATCGCGAAGGTCGTGGCGACACGGGCGGGCTCCGAGCCGTCGATCCCGACGACCACGGGAGGGGGCTGGGCGGGATGCGACATCGTCGTCACCTCACGCGTGCGCGGACACCGGCTGGACAGCTGCTGGGGTGTCGGGACCGTCGGAGGCGAGGACCCGGATCCCGACCAC
This sequence comes from Geodermatophilus sp. CPCC 205506, assembly GCF_051383635.1. Lineage (NCBI taxonomy): Bacteria > Bacillati > Actinomycetota > Actinomycetes > Geodermatophilales > Geodermatophilaceae > Geodermatophilus > Geodermatophilus sp. CPCC 205506. The sequence goes on from NZ_JALPKP010000013.1 coordinate 73,442, forward strand.
GCCGCCGACGGTCCGGGCGAGCGCGGAGAGTGCCCGCTCCTCCACGGCGGCCGACGGCCGCGGTGCGCCGCTGGTCCGCCGGATCGTGGCGGCACCGTCGGTGACCGAGACCGACCACGATCCGAGCTCTCCGGTGTAGCCCTCGACCAGGCGCAGCAGGTCGTGCCGGATCTCCTCGTCGGGGCGGATCAGCGTCCGGAGCACGTCTCGCCGGCTGACGATGCCCACGAGGCGCTCGCCGTCGAGGACCGGGACACTGCGCAGCCGCTCGTCGACGAACACCCGCGCGATGTCGGCGACGTCCGCGGTCGCCTCGACGGAGCGGACGGCACCGGTCATCACCCCCCGCACGAGCAGGGCCGGATGGCCCCCGGCCGTCCCGTCGCGGCGCAGGTGCAGCCGGGGGTCCTCCGGCAGCCGGTCGCGGAGGACGTCGGCCTCGGCGACGATGCCGACCAGCCGGTCCTCGCCGTCGACCACCGGCAGGGCCGCGAAGCCGTGCTCTGCCATCACCTCGGCCGCGTACTTGGCCGACGTGTCCGGTCCCACGGTGACGACCTGCCGGGTCATGACGTCTCTGGCCTGCACGGCTCCTCCTCGGCGGGCGGTTGCTGCGCCGGACGTTAGGCACCGGACCGGACCGGTCCCAGGGTCGCCGGACGCACCGAGCGGGGGACCTCCGTCCCTGCCCGACGACGGCGGAGCCCCCGGCAGCCGTCCGGCGGAGCTCCCTCGGAGCCGCCCACGTCGGAGCCCGCCGCGGTGCATGCCTGACCCGGGAGGTGGACGACGCGCCACGGGCGCCGGCGGACCGGGGCGGCGGAGCGGAGACGCGGCCCGCAGGCGGCGTGGTCACCCGCCGGGTCGATCAGCCGCCGGCGACTCCCAGAAGGACGACCAGTAGGGCTGGTTGCCGACGGCGTGGCACACGACATCCGGGCCGTGGAGCGGCTGCTGGCACCGCATGGCGGAACACAGGGGATGCGTGTGCGGGCAGCGCTCGGCGTCGGGCGGGATGGCCTGGCCGGTGAAGGGGGCGTCGGGGGGCTCGGGCGGCGGCGGGGGCGTGTGCTCCCGGCCCGCGTGCGAGCGGGCGTGGGCGACGCCGCTGTTCATGCGATCGCCGCCTCCGATCGGTGGCTCGGTCGGTCCCGTCGGCATTCTGGCTGCGCCTGTCGACGGTCCCGCGCATTGGGGGTTGGGTGCAACCAGGGTTGCTCCGCAGGATGACCCTCTCGGCTGAGGGGGTTGATCGTGCTGGAACAACAATGGCCCGACCGGGCCACGCGCCGCCGCAGGATCGCGCTGTTCGGTCCGGCCTTCGTCGCGGCGATCGCCTACGTCGACCCCGGGAACTTCGCGACGAACTTCTCAGCCGGCGCCGAGTACGGCTATCTCCTGCTCTGGGTCATCGTCCTGGCCAACGTCATGGCGATGTTCGTGCAGAGCCTGTCGGCGAAGCTCGGGCTGGCCACCGGGATGTCACTGCCGCGGAACTGCCGGAAGCAGTACCCCCGTCGAGTCGTCCTGGGGCTCTGGGCTCAGGCCGAGTTGGTCGCGATGGCGACCGACCTGGCCGAGATCGTCGGCGGCGCGATCGCGCTGAACCTGCTCTTCGGACTGGACCTGTTCGCCGGCGGCCTGATCACCGGGGCGTGGGCCTTCCTGCTGCTCGCCATCCAGGCCCCGGGGGACCGGCGCTACATCCACGCGGTGACCGCCTACTTCGGCCTGATCGTCTTCGCCTTCCTCCTGCTCGTGCTCAGCGCGGAGATCGACGTGTCCGAGGCGGCCGGCGGGCTGGTGCCCCGCCTCGACGACGAGGGCAGCCTCGTGCTGGCCGCGGGGATCCTCGGCGCCACGGTGATGCCCCACGCGATCTACCTGCACTCGGCGCTGGTGACCGAGACCGTCCGGGCCCACACGGTCACGCAGAAGCTGAAGGCACTGCGGGAGCAGCGGATCGACGTCACGACGGCGATGAGCCTGGCCGGGCTCGTGAACGTGGCGATGCTCCTGGTCGCGGCCGCACTGTTCGCCGGGTCGTCACTGGGCGACAACACGCTCGAGGGTGCCTACGACGGGTTCGGCGCCTTCAGCACGGCCGCGCTGCTGTTCGCGCTGGCCCTGCTCGCGTCGGGTTTCGCCTCGTCGAGCGTCGGCACCTACGCCGGCCAGGTGATCATGGACGGTTTCCTGCGGCGCCGGATCCCGCTGTTCCTCCGCCGGGCGCTCACCATGCTCCCCGCCCTGGCGATCCTGGCCCTCGGGGTCGACCCGACCCGGGCGCTGGTGGTGTCCCAGGTGGTGCTGTCCTTCGGGATCCCGTTCGCGCTGGTGCCGCTGCTGCTGCTGACCCGGCGCCCGGACATCATGGGCGAGCTGGTCAACCGGCGCCGCACGACCGTGGTCGCCGTCCTCGTCGCCGGCGTGATCATGACCCTGAACGCGGTGCTGCTGTTCCTGCTGTTCTGAGGGTGCCTCCGACGCCCGGTCCGACGAGAGCGAGACAGGTCGGGCGCCACCCGTCCTCGCCACGGGGGCCTCTTGCCGTCCACCCTCGCCCCCGACAGCATCGACCTCCCCGCCATCGCAGCCGGGGTGAGACGGAGGTCTGGTCGCGTGACGCAGGAACTGCAGCCGGTCGACATCACCGCGGTCGACACCACCACCGCCGAGTGGGTGGCGTTTCCCATCCCCGAACTGGGCGTCGACCTGGAACTCATCCCACTGATCGCCGACCCGGACACCGGGATGCAGGTGTTCAAGACCGTCTACCGCGCCGGCTTCACCAACGTCTGGCACACCCATCCGTGCGCGCACGGGTTCTACGTGCTCGAGGGCACGCTGCGCACCCACCAGGGCGACTACGGGCCCGGCAGCTTCGTCTGGTTCCCCGAGGGCGGGATCATGCAGCACGGGGCCACCGACGACGGCGACTGCACCTTCCTCTTCATCACCAACAAGCCGTTCGGCATCCACTACCCGGGCAAGAGCTGACACCTCGCCGCGGACTCCTGGCGACGCGACACGTCGGTCAGCCGGCGCCCCGGTCGGGGTGGTTGGCGGTCACGCAGAACGGCAGGCCGACCGGGTCGCGCAGCGCGACGAACCCGTCGCCCTGCCGCAGCAGCTCGGCGCCGAGTGCGCGCACCCGGACCACCTCGGCGTCGACGTCGTCGGTGCCCAGGTCCAGGTGCGCTCGTGCGTGCGTGCCGCCGTCGTCGTCCCCGAGTCGCTGGACCAGGAGCGCCAGCGGGCTCTCCGAGCGGTGCACCAGCCGGGAGAACTCGGGCGAGGACACCGGCTCGTCCGCCCACCCGGTCGCTGCACGCCAGAAGCCCAGCTCGGCGTCGTACCGGTCGGCCGGGACGTCGACGCACAGCTGCACCAGCCGGGTGCGGTGCCCCTCCGGGCACGCCACCGCGCCCGGGCGCTCGTGCGGCCAGGACTCCTCGCAGACGCAGAACGGCAGGCCGGCCGGCGAGGTCATCACCCGCCACCCGTCGCCCACGGGGCCGGGACGGGCACCCAGCTCCTCGAGCCGGGAGACGTCGCCGGCGAGCGAGCCGAGCAGGTCCGGGTGCACCCGCGGCGCCCCGCCGATCCGCTGCACGTGCAGATAGGGCGCCCCGGACGGCGGGACGAGCGAGACGAACTCCGGGTGGCCGGGCCACGGCGCGCCGGGTGGCCAGCCGGTCACCGCCGACCAGAACGCCCGGGCGGCGTCGACGCGGTCGCCCGGCACGTCGACGAAGGCGTGCACCCACGGGACCGGCACGCGCCCAGGCTCGCACGGCCGCACCCGCCACGCGCCCGTGGCAGGCTCCCCTCGTGGCCGAGCCGTTCCGCACCGCCGTGGTCACCGGCGCCGGCTCCGGGCTGGGCCGCGCCATCGCCCGTGCCCTGGCCGGCGACGGGTGGTCGGTCGCGCTGCTCGGCCGCACCCGCGCCGCGCTGGAGGCGACGGCGGCCGCCGGCGGCACCACCCTCGTGCTGCCCACCGACGTCACCGACGAACGGCGGGTCGACGAGGCCTTCGCCGCGGTGACCGACGGCTGGGGTCGGCTGGACCTGCTGGTCAACAACGCCGGCACGTTCGGCCCGTCCGGCGAGGTCGACGAGATCGCCGTCGCCGACTGGCGGGCCACCGTCGAGGTCAACCTCACCGGGATGTTCCTCTGCACCCGCGCCGCCGTCCGGCAGATGAGGGCGCAGGACCCACCCGGCGGGCGGATCATCAACAACGGCTCGATCTCGGCGCACGTCCCGCGGCCGGCCAGCGTCGCCTACACCGCCACCAAGCACGCGGTCACCGGGCTGACCCGGGCCGTCGCCCTCGACGGCCGCGCGCACGGGATCGCCGTGGGGCAGATCGACGTCGGGAACGCTGCCACCGAGATGACCGCGGGCATCGCCACCGGCGCCCGGCAGGCCGACGGCTCGGTCCGGCCGGAGGCGACGTTCGACCCCGCACACGTCGCCGCCACGGTGGTGCACATCGCGCGGCTGCCACTGGACGTGAGCGTGCCCTTCACGACGGTGCTGGCCACCGGCATGCCCTATCTCGGCCGCGGCTGAGGGCACACCAGCGAGGGGGAGGATCCCGCCGAGGGCGTGGCCGATCGAGATCCCCGAGTACCGGACGGCGACCGGGAACAGAGGAGTCCTCCGATGGCCGGCGGGCCGGCTCTCACCCCCAGGAGGGATCGAGCTCGACCCGCGCCGTGACGATGCCCTCTGCGGACGCACTTCCCCGAGGCCCACACGAAGGCGGGACGATGGCTCAGCAGTCCGGCGGACCGCCGCGCGTGGCCGTCGCTCTCGCGCTCGCGACGGCGCTGCTCTTCGTCGTGAGCCTGTTGCTGTGGCCCGCGCAGGCCGCGTCCGACATCTCGGACGTCGCGCAGGGGGTCGCCGCGCTGACTGCGAGCGGAGCGGCGGCCCGGCACGTCCGCCGCTGCACCGACCGGCGGACGCGGATCACGTGGATCTTCATGGCGGCCGCCTGCCTCTCCTGGGCTCTCGGCGAGACGTACTGGTGCTGGGTCACGCTGCGCAGCGACGTCGTCCCGTTCCCGTCCCTGGCCGACGTCGGGTTCCTGGGCTTCTCGGTCCTCATGGCGGTCGGACTGCTCGTCCACCCCGCCCGCGGCGGACGGATCCTGTTCCTGCAGCGGGTGTTCGACGGCCTGTTGGCTGCCGGGTCGATCGGGCTCGTCAGCTGGTTGACGACGCTCGGGGCGATCGCGGGTGCGGAGGACGACAGCGTCGGGCTGCAGCGGCTGTTGCTCCTCGCGTACCCGAGCATCGACGTCTCGCTGGTCGTGTTGGCCGTGCTCCTGCTGATCCGCACCGGCGGGAACCGCCCGGCGCTGTACCTGGTCAGCGCCGGAGTCCTCGCGCTGGCCGTCTCCGACAGTGCCTTCGCCTACCTGGCCGCCATGGGCTTCTACGACGGTGGACTGACCGACCTCGGCTGGATCGGCGGCTTCCTGCTGGTGGCCCTCGCGGGCACGTGCCCGGAACCGCCGCAGCCGTCGCCGTCCGTGCGGGCCGCCGACGCGGCCGGCGTCACGGTGCCCTCGTCCGTCCTCCCGTACGTCCCCGTGGTCGTGGCACTGTCGGTCGTCGCCGGCGTCACGCTGCTCGACCGACCGCTGACCAAGGCGGAGACGATGGCCGCCTGCGGGGTCGTGCTGTGCCTGCTCGCCCGGCAGTACCTGGCCGTGCGCGACAACGTCCACCTGGTACGGCAGCTCGCCGCGCGGGACCAGGAGCTGCGTCGCCAAGCGTTCTTCGACTCGCTGACCGGCCTGGCGAACCGGTCGCTGTTCCGGGACCGGCTGGAACACGTCCTGGAGCTGCACTCCCGCGACTGCCGGCCGGTCGCCGTCCTGTTCCTGGACCTGGACGACTTCAAGGCGGTCAACGACACCCGGGGGCACGCCGTCGGCGACGACCTGCTGGTGCGCGTGGCGGAGCGGATCACCGGCGCTGTCCGGACCGGCGACACCGTGGCGCGGCTCGGCGGCGACGAGTTCGCCGTCCTGCTCGAGGACGCCGGCGACCCGATGCACACGGCAGCCCGCATCCGCGAGGCTCTCCGGCGTCCCTTCTCACTCGCCGGTGCCGAGCACACCATCGAGGCCAGCGTCGGCGTGGCAGCGCTGACCGCCGACGAGGCGCCGGTCACGGCCGACGCCCTCCTGGCCCGTTCCGACGCCGCCATGTACGCCGCCAAGCGAGCGGGCAAGGCCGGCCTCGCCGCCGACTACGCCACGGTCTCCGGAGCCGTCGTCCAGTCCGGCTGAACGGCGACCCGCATCGGCCCGGCGGCCCACGCGTCCTGCTGGCACCTGGCCCATCCGACACCCAGCCGGGTCGGGTCCGCACGGAGGCGCCTCCCGTGCGCGCGTCAGGGGCCGCCAGGAAGCCCCGCCGGGCGCGATCGCGTAGCGCGGGGACCCGGCTGCGCCGACGGGACCGGCCTCGTCGTCGTGTCCGGTGGCGACCGCCGGAGGATTGGCGGCGCCCCGGCGAGGTACACCTCCTGGATGCCTGCTGTTCACCTGGAAGTGGAGCGGAAGTACGCCGCCGACGAGTCGTTCGAGCTGCCGCCGCTGGCTCAGCTGCTGGCAGGGGCAGCGGACGGCCGCGGTGGGGCGGAGAACGCCGGAGTCCCGGTCACCGAGGGAGAGACGGCGGACCAGCGGCTGGCGGCGACGTACTTCGACACCGCGGACCTCCGCCTGGCGACGGCGGGGTTGACCCTGCGCCGGCGGACGGGCGGTGACGACGCCGGCTGGCACCTGAAGGTCCCCGCGGGGACCGGAGCCCGCTCGGAGGTGCGCCTGCCGCTCGGCCGCGCCACCCGGACCGTGCCGGCGGAGCTGCAGAACATGGTCTGGGTCCACAGCAAGGGCGCCTCGCTGGGGCCGGTCGCCGAGATCACCACGGACCGGACGGTGCGCCGGCTGGTCGACGCGACCGGGCAGGTGCTGGCGGAGGTCGCCGACGACCGCGTCACCGCGCGCCGGGTCCGCCCGACCGACGGCAGCGGGGACGCGGTCGGTGCTGCGACGTCCTGGCGGGAGATCGAGGTGGAGCTCGTCGGCGGCCGGACCGACCTCCTGGAGGCCGTCGACACCGAGCTGCGCGCCCGCGGCCTGCGGGAGGCGACGAGCTCGTCCAAGCTCGCACGGGTGCTGGGCGGGGACGAGCGCGTCCGGCCGGCGAAGCGGAAGGCCGGGAAGCTCACCACTGCGTCGGCCGCAGGGGAAGTGGTCCTGGCCCACGTCCGCGAGCAGGTGGCGCAGGTACAGGCCCAGGACCTGCCGGTGCGCCTCGATGCCCAGGACAGCGTGCACAAGATGCGCGTGGCGACCCGGCGGTTGCGCAGCGCCCTGACCACGTTCAAGCCCCTGTTCGACGCCGACGTCGTCCGGCCGTTGCGGAGCGAGCTCAAGTGGCTGGCCGGGGAGCTCGGCGCCGCCCGGGACGCCGAGGTGATGCGCGACCGGGTGAACGAGGCCGTCCACGCGGAGGCCTCGGTCGCCGACCTGGGCCCGGTCGCCGAGGTCGCCGGCGCGGAGCTGGGCGAGGCCTACCGCGGCGCCCACGACCGGGTGCTCGCCGAGCTGGACGGGGAGCGCTACCACCGGCTCGTGCTCAGCCTCGACGAGCTGGTCAGCTCCCCGCCGTTGACCGAGCGCGCCGCTGCCCGCGCCGGGAAGACGCTGCCGCGACTGGTCGCCCGGAGCTACGCCGGGGTCCGGCGCCTCGTGGAGGACGCCGCCGCCCATCCGCCGGGTGCCGAGCGCGAGGAGCTGCTGCACGACGCGCGCAAGGCCGCCAAGGCCGCCCGCTACGCGGGGGAGTCGGTGAGCCGGGTCTTCGGTGCCGACGCCACCGCGTTCGCGGCGGCGATGGAGGCGGTGCAGGAGGCGCTGGGGGAGCACCAGGACTCGGTCCTCACCCGCGAGCGGCTGCGCGACCTGGCGATGGAGACGTCCAGCAGCGGGGCCGCGTTCCTGTACGGGCGCCTGCACGCCCTCGAGGAGGTGCGGGCGGAGCAGTCCCAGCGGCACTTCGACGACGCCTGGAAGGCGGCCGGCAAGAAGTCGCTGCACCGTTGGCTGCGCTGATCCCCGGCGTCGACGTGCGGCGCGGGCCAGGCCGATGGGGGGACGGCTGTCGCTCTGTCGGGTGGTGCCGGCCCGTTCGCCCATGTCCCTCGCCGGCACGGGGCGCGACCATCCGTCTCCGGATGGGTGGTCGAGGGGGCGTCGGTGGACAGTGTGATGGATCTGCTGCAGGTGTGGCTCGCACTCGCGGGGCTGGGTGTGGCGCTGCTGGCCGGGGTGCTGTTCACCGCGCTGCGGCTGGGATGGGGCGACTTCGGCGACGTGGACGACGAGCCGGTGCCCGCAGCGGCGGACTGAGCGCCGCCCCGGTGTGAGACGCGCCGGCCTCCCCACTGTCTGGGGGGTGTGCGGCGGGACCCCACGTGGGCAGGGTGGGGTTGCGCGGGGCGACAGTCCGAGCACACGGCGGGCAGCTCCGTCGGACCGGCCGCGAGGCCGAGGGGGAGGTGGCATCGATGCCGTGGTGGGCCTGGGTCGTGCTGCTGGTGAGCTGGGGCGCGTTGACGGTGATGATCGCGGCCTACTGGTGGGCGCCGCGATGGCCCGAGGTGAGGCGCGAGCTGGCCCGCGATCGAGCCGAGCGTCCCGTCCGCGCCGAGGCTGCCGAGCCGGTCCGCTGCACGGCCCACCGCGGCGACTGACACCCCGGCCGACCGGCCCTGCGACTCCTCAGCGGGGACTCAACCCGGCGTGACGTCGGAGCGGAGCCAGGTCCAGCACCTCGATCCGGCCCCGGGTCAACTGCAAGGCCTTCAACTCCTCCATCTGCCGCAGAACCCTGTTCGTGGTTGGGCGGCTCGTCCCGGCCATGCTGGCGAGATCCTCCTGTGTGAGCGGGACGGCGACCGGCAGCGGGCCGTCCTGGTAGAGCGCCACCAGGGCAAGGAGCCGGCGCAGCACCCGCTGCTCGGCTGGAACGTGCAGCGCCTCCACGAGGTGTGCGGACAACCGGGCGACGCGCCTGGCCAGCAGCGTCACGAGGAAGTGGTCCACCGCGGGATGCTCGTGCCGCAGCCGGTCGAAAGCCTGCTGGTCGAGAGTGGCGGTCTCGACAGACTCCAGCGCGACGACCGTGGCCGTCCGTTCATGGCGCGGGCGCACGAGCGCGAGTTCCCCGAAGATGTCCCCAGGACCGACGACGGACAGCGTGACGACATCGCCGGATGGAGTCGAGGCGCGAACCGCGACGTGCCCTCGCATCAGGATGTGCAGGGTGGTACCGGCGTCACCCTCGTGGAACAGGACTTCACCGCGTGAGTAGGAGCGCCGCCGAGCAGCCGACAGGATCCGACGGCGATCCTCCTCGGCGAGACCCTCGAGCATCAGCGCCTCCACCTGGCCCCCAGCCGCTCAGGGACTGACCCGAATGCGACGTTCCTATGGCTGTCAAGCCTGCCAAAGGGCAGGGGCCGACCAGTTGGTGTGACGAGGATCGGGGTCGATCCGCGGCGGTCACACTCACGGTGGACCGGGTCGTGACGGGATCACATCGAGTTCTTGCGTCCGTCATGTTGATCACCGGAACAAAGGGGAGCGCCGCTACCCTCGCAGCGTGGCGCCGTGTCATCGGTGCGGTGAGGAGAACCCAGCCCGCGCGCGCTTCTGCTCCGCCTGCGGAGCGGCGCTCGTCGCACCGCAGAGACCGCCCGAGCTCGAAGAGCGCAGGGTCGTGACCGTGCTGTTCTGCGATCTCGTCGGGTTCACCGCCCTGTCGGACAATGCCGATCCGGAGGATGTGCAATCCGTCCTGCGGCCGTACTACCAAACGGTGCGCTCCGAACTGGAGCGGTACGGGGGGACCGTCGAGAAGTTCATCGGCGACGCCGTGGTGGGAGTGTTCGGCGTCCCGGTGGCGCACGAGGACGACGCGGAACGGGCGGTGCGAGCCGGCCTGTCCATCGTTCCGGCGGTCAGCAGATTGCGAACGCCGTGGGGGGTGGGCCTGGATGTACGAGTCGGGATCGCCACCGGTGAGGCCCTGGCGTCGCTGACCTCGCGGCCACTCGAGGGTGAGGGGATCGCCGCGGGGGACGTCGTCAACACGGCGGCCAGACTGCAGGCTGCAGCTGGAACAGGCGAGATCGTGGTGGGTGCCGGCACCCACCGACTGACGCGGAACGCGATCGAGTACGTCGAGCTGCCACCCGTCAGGGCGAAAGGCAAAGCCGACCCGGTGGAGGTCTGGAAGGTGGCCGGGGCCCGGTATCGGCCGCAATCCCGAGTGGTGCGTCCGGCACCCCCTTTCGTCGGGCGTGAGCGCGAGAAGGCTCTGCTGCAGGCCGCCCTTTCCGGCGTCGTGCAGAACCGATCGGCACAACTGGTGACCATTCTCGGCGAACCCGGAGTGGGTAAGACACGACTGGTCGCTGAACTGTTCGACACCGTCAACGCCATGCCCGGCCGGGTGACGTGGCGACAGGGTCGCTGCCTGCCCTATGGAGACGGCATCACGTTCTGGGCGCTCGGAGAGATCGTCAAGGCACAGGCCGGCATTCTCAGCACCGATGATCCGGTCAGTTCCCGGAAGAAGCTGTCACGTGCCGTGGCCGGGGCCGTCAATGACACCGGCGAACGCGCCTGGATCGTTGCCACGTTGTGGCCACTGGTCGGTGCAGCGACTGGGGAGCAGGGCGCCTCGCGAGAGGAGACCTTCACTGGCTGGCGCCGGTTCTTCGAGGCGCTCGCCGAACGTCAGCCCCTGGTGCTCGTCGTCGAGGACCTGCACTGGGCAGACGCTGCGCTGCTCGACTTCCTGGACCACCTCCGCGACCGGTGCACTCACGTGCCGCTGCTTCTCATCGGCACAGCCCGCCCCGAGTTCGCCGCGCGCGCAGGGGCGTGGAGCCGCGACACGCCCAACTCGGTCACCGTGCCGATGTCCGGCCTGGGTGGGGCCGAGCGGGTCGAACTGCTCCGCGCACTGCTGGGCACCACAGTGCTCCCCGCGGACACCCAGGAGTTGTTGCTGACGCGGTGTGGCGGCAATCCGCTGTACGCCGAGGAGTTGGTCCGGCTGCTCCTCGAATCCGGTGAACGGACTGCCGGCGGTGCAGGCGGAGCGTCGGACGCCGACCGTGCCCTCGCGCTTCCGGACACCTTGCACGCGCTGATCGCCGCCCGTCTGGACACGCTGGACCAGGGCGACAGGGACCTGCTGCACGACGCTGCCGTCGTCGGTTCGGTGTTCTGGTCGGGTGCGGTGGCCACGGTGGGTGACAGGGACGAGTCCGCGGTCCGGATACGGCTCCACGAACTGGCGTGCCGGGACTTCCTGCGGCCTGTCCCGACCTCGAGCGTCGACGGTCAGGCGGAGTTCGCGTTCTGGCACGAACTGATCCGTGACGTTGCCTACGCTCAGATACCTCGCGGCGCCCGGGCGGCCAAACACGAAGCAGTCGCCGGCTGGCTGGAACGGACGGCAGGAAGTCGGGTCGCGGACTACGCGGAGATCCTCGTCCACCACTACGGCAGGGCGTTGGAGTTGAACGCGGCCGCCCAGTCGGGTCCGGTGGTGGTCCTGCACCACGCGTTGCGGAAGTTCTCGGTGCTCGCCGGCGACCGCGCTGTTCCGCTCGACCCGACGATCGCAGAGTCCTATTACCGACGTGCTCTCCAGCTCTTTCCGGCCGAGGATCCCGAGCGGCCAGCGGTACTGAACAAGGCGGGCTGGCTGGCCGCGGCGGCCGGACACGCAGACGCCGCGGTGGCGGCGTATCGGGAGGCCCACACCGTGAGCCTGGTGCACGGCGATCGGCGCGCTGCCGGCGACGCCAAACACCGGTTGGCGCATCTGTACTGGGACCGCGGCGACACGGCATCCGCGCGCGCGGAGGGAGAGGAGGCCATCGCGCTGCTCAACGACGCGGGGCCCTGTGTCGAGTTGGCCTACGCGCTGGCGTTCATGGCGTTCGACACGTGGACGTCCAGCCGGCCTGACGAGGCGTTGCGTTGGGCTGAACAGCTGATCGCGGTCGCTGACGTGATCGGTGGGGGTGAGATCCGCGGTCTTGCACTGATGGAGCGCGGGCGGGCGCGTCTCGACCTGGACGACCCTCAGGGGATCGAGGACGAGATGGCTGCCGTGGCGGCCACCAACGCTGCGCTCGAACGCGGCAACACAGCGATCCAGGGCAGCTGGCAACTGCTCAACTGGCAGTCGAACCTCGCAGAGGGTCTCTGGCTCGCCGAGGGGACCGCCGCTGCGCTGGCCGCTGGGCAGGAGGCTCAGCGGATGGCTGTACGACGGGGCCTTCTCCATCCGTTGCGAGCGGTTCGGGCCGACGGTCTCAAGGTGCTCTTGGACGCCGGGCGATGGGACGAGCTGCTGAGAGAAGCGACCGAGGTGAGCACCTCGGTCGAATCCGACGAGGCCGACTACTGGTGGGCCGTCGCGGACGCCAACCGAGCCCATGTGCTGCTCCGACGCGGTCAGGTGGCGAGCGCCGCAGAGATCATGGTTCGGGCGCTGCCCCAGGCGAGATCGATAGGCGACCTCCAGGTCTTCGGGCCGGCGCTGGAGGTGGCGAGCCTGATCCTGCTCGCCCAGGGGGAGCTCGACGAGGCCGCCGATCGGGTGCGCGAATTCGCGGACCGAGCGCAGTTCGTGCCGTCTCGCCGAGCCGTGCACCTGCCGGCCATGGTCCGGGTGTGCGCGGCGGTCGGTGAGCTGGGGCTTGCCCAACGGCTCGTGGAGGGCACTGAGCTGCGCCTGCGCCGCCACGCCTGCGCCCACCGCACGGCTCGTGCGATCGTGGCCGAAGCCCAGGGCGCGCTCGACACCGCCCTCCGCGAGTACGAGGAGGCCGCGGCAGGCTGGCAGGTGTACGGGCACGTCCTGGAACGTGGGCTCGCGCTCCTCGGCGCCGGCCGATGCGCGAGTCGTCTCGGTGAACTGCGCGCCGTCACATCACTGCAATCGGCCCGAGGCGTGTTCGCATTCCTGGGGGCCCGATCGTTGGGCATGGACGCCGACGCCCTTCTCGACCGCGCCGCGCCTGCTCACACATGACCCGAGCGGAGCCCGTTCACCCGGTGTCCGATTCGACGTTGTCCGCGAGTGCGTGCAGGACCGTCTTCATCCGGAAAGGGGTCAGCCCCGGGCGCTTGCTGAGAATACGGGCAACGAGCCCGCTCACATGCGCGGCAGCGAAACTGTTGCCGGTCACCTCGAGCGTGGTGTCGCCCTGCAGGCGACCTCTATCCCGATTCCTGGTGTCCGAACTCGACCGGCGGGGCGGGACTGTAGTCCAACCCGTACGGATCCTGACGGTCGTGAGCGGCCACCGAGAAAATGGAAGAGTATTGTGAGGGATAACTCGGTCCTGGCATGTTGTTGATGGCCACGCCGGCCTCATCGGACCGTCGCGCGACTCTTCGCGTAGTTCACCAGCTCCCTGATGATCGCGGTGGCAGCCAGCTGCTCCTCTTCGCCGAAGTGCCCGAGCTCGCCCGACAGCCGGCCAGATCGACGACTCCTGCATGCGGGCCAGCCATCGAGCGGGCCATCTCCAGCAATGACTCGGACACCGTCGCACTCCCACGCGTTGTGGAAGCGGCTGTGAAGAGCGCCCGACCCAGATCGTCGAATACTCGCGCGCCCTCTATGGCGAGGGCTGTCTGCCGAGCCAGCAAGATGAGGAGCTCCATGCTGTGGTCCCCGACAGGAGCACCCTCGCCAGGGTCGAGGACCTCGATGACCCCTAGCGTCTCGCGTTAGGTTCCCAGCGGCACGGCCAAGATCGAGCGTGGCACGTAACCAGTCGCTTCGGCGACGCCGCGCGCGAAACGCGGGTCGCGGGCTACCTCCGCTATTCCGATCGGCTGTCCGGACGACACGGCCCACCCGGCGATCCCTTGTCCGACAGGAAGGCGTTGTCCGACGATGCGTGCGGCACCCGCCCCGGATGCGCTCCGAAACACGAGCTGTTCTGACTCCGCCTCCGGCAGCGCCAATGCACAGGCCGCCGCGTCGAACAGCCTTCGCGTGAGCTCGGTGGTCGACCTCAACAAGTCTCGCGCCCCACCGGGACGATCACCCCACCGGGTCAGCCGCGATCTGCGCCAGTTGGTGCAGGACTTCGCCCGCGTCGCTCTGTTCGCTCGCACCCTGCCTTCGATCACCTGTCGAGGTGCCGACCCCTACTGAGCTGCCGGGATCGTCGGGTCGATCGGGAGTGTCGTGAGGATTGCTGATCCCGTGTCACCGGGACGACAGACGCCGAGGAAGGGCGAGCACACTATCAGCCTCGTAGCACACGCTCAGGGACCCCGAGTTTGCGGAGTTCCGCTGGCAGGGGGGACGAGATCATGAGTGCAGAGGTGACGAGCGGCGGACCGGTTCCCTTCAACCCCGCGGACGAGGACGACACCCAAGGGCACGGGATTCAGACGAACGTCAACGAGACCGCGGTGGACGACGACACCCGCGGCCACGGGATCCCAACCAACGTGAACGAGACCGCGGTGGAGGACGACACCCGCGGCCACGGGATGGCTATCAACGTGAACGAGACCGCCGTCGACGACGACACCCAGGGCCACGGGCTCTACTTGAACGTGAACGAGACCGCGGTGGAGGACGACACCCGCGGCCACGGGATGGCTATCAACGTGAACGAGACCGCCGTCGACGACGACACCCAGGGCCACGGGTTCGGGGTGAACGTGAACGAGACCGCTGTCGACGACGACGCGTAGCGGCTGTGTGGGGCCTAGAGGCACCCGGCCGTGGGATCGCCGAGAGGGGTGATTCCCCACCTGTCACGTTCTGCGTGGACGGTGCTGGGCGGGGACGCGCTCTCGGCGATCGGCAGCGGGCTCACACTCCCGTTCTTCGTGGTGTACCTGCACCGGGTGCGCGGCCTCGATGTGGAGGTCGCTGCCTTGGCCCTGGCAACGGTTGCGGTGGTGGGCCTTGCCGGCAACCTGATCGGCGGGTCGCTCGCAGACCGCTTCGGGGCCCGAGACGCGCTGATGTTCGGACTCGTACTCAATGCCGCGGGCACCGGGGCGATGACGCTGGTGCACGCGCCGTGGCAGGCGTTCGCTGCGGCAGCGACGTTGGGACTGGGCGCGTCGATTGCGTGGCCGGCGCAGGACGCGCTGTTGGCGACTGTATCGACGCCGGATCAACGATCCAGCGTGTTCTCGGTGCGCCACATGACGCTCAACGCCGGATTCGGTATCGGGGCGCTGGTGGCCGCCCTGATCGTCGACGTCGACTCTCCCGGTACTTTCGTGGCGCTCTATCTGCTCGACGCCGCCACTTTCCTGGCCTTCATCCCCATCCTGATGACCGTCAAGGCGGGGAACCGCCCGCAACTGTCGCACGAGACGTCGACACCAGGGCTGTCTGCCGGTTATCGAAGAATTCTCACCGACTGGACGTTCGTGCGCATCTGGCTGCTGACGGCGCTGCTGGTCGCTGCCGGGTTCTCACAGATGCACGCCATGTTCCCGGTGTTCGCGCTCGGGCCGGGAGGGATCGGTGAAGACGCCCTCAGCGTCGCATTCGCCGCGAACACGTTCACGGTCGTCGCCGCTCAACTGTTCGTACTGCGATGGATGCAGGGTCGCCGGCGCACCACAGGAATGGTGCTCACGTGCGGCTTCTGGGGAGCCGCCTGGGGGATGACCCTGCTTGCCGGGATGATCGGCGGCGGACCGCTGGCGGTCGCCACACTCGTCGGAGCTCTGGTCGTCTTCGCGATCGGCGAGACCGTGCTGACGCCGACGCTGTTGCCGATGGTCAACGACCTCGTCCCCGACGCACTCCGGGGTCGCTACAACGGTGTCTACACACTGGCGTGGACGACCGGGTTCATGCTCGGTCCTGCGGTGGCCGGCGTGGCGTTGGGTGCGGGCCATGCGACGGCATTCCTCCTCGGCCTGATCGGTGGCCTCGCACTTGCCGCCGGTGCGGCGTGGCGGGTGTCCGCGCACGTGCCCCCCGGTGCCAATCGGATCGGCGCCTCCGAGCCCGCAGCCGCTCCGTCGCCGGATCCGGTACAGGTCACGACTACTACTGCTGGTGAGGTCGTGTGATGCCTTCTCCCGCTGTGGTGCAGATCCGTTCCCTGCGGGGACGGGCCGACTACCGTTCGGCTCGATCGGCCGCCCGGCGGGCCTGGGAATCCGGGGAGGACCGAGCCGGGGTCTCGATAGAGCTGGGACGTCTGGACGAGGAGTTCGGCGACTACCCGGCCGCTGAGCAGGTCCTGAGCGGTGGAGTGCGGGCCACTGATCAACTCCCGGTCGGGCCGCCCCGCGACAGACTCCGTGCCGCCCTGTTGGCGATGCGGGTGCGCGTGTATCGCTCCCAGGGCCGCTTCGCCGACGCGAGTCCGGTGGCGGACGAGGCACTCCTCCTGAACCAGGCCGCCTTCTCGCCCGGTGACCCGACGGCGTGCGAGCCCCTGGTGGAGGTAGGGCGGCTCCGGCAGGACGTCGAGGACATCGACGGGGCCGAGCAGGTGTTCCGGCGGGCTGGAGAGATCGCGGACAAGGCGGCCGAGGGTCCCGCCAAGAGCGCCGCGCACGCGATCACGCTCGGCGCACTGGGAGGGCTCGAACGCGTGAAGGGGCGTTACGCGTCCGCCGAGGAGTTGCTGCGTCAGGCGCTGGAGCTCGGCGAGACGGCGTTCGGGCCGCACTCCCTGGAGGTCGCCAACGTGCTCAACGACCTCGGGATCACATTCAAGTTCTGCGGTCGATTCAGCGAGGCCAAGCCGCTCTACCTACGGGCGCTCACGATCATCGAGAGCGGAGTCGGGCCGGAAGCACCCGACGTGGCGAGCATCTATCACAACCTCGGCGGCTTGGAGCACGCTCGCGGCGACTACTTGGCGGGAGAGCCGTATGCCCGCAAGGCGATCGAGATCCGCGAGAGAGCCCTGGGGGCGGACCATGTGGCTGTCGCCGCCGACAAGGCCGCGTATGCCTCCATCATCGACCGTCTGGGCCGCGACGACGAGGCCGAGAGTTGTCTTCGGCAGGCGGTGGCGGTGCTCGAGGCCGCATTCGGCCCGGAGCACTACGAGATAGCCGTCAACCTCAACAACATCGCCGCAATCCTCCAGCGGCGCGGTGAACTCGCCGAGGCGGAGACTCTCTACCGGCGGTCGCTCCGGATGAAGGAAAGCGGGCTTGGTCCGCAGCACCCGGCGCTCGCCAACACTCTGAACAACCTCGCCGTGACCTGCCAGCGGCTGGGCAGGGCCGCCGAAGCGGAGGCGCTGTTCCGGCGCGCTCTCGACGTGTTGCAGGCTGTCGAGCCTGACCACCCGACCATCCGCAGGACACTCAGGAACTATGCGAAGTTGATGGGATCACGTGGCCGAACACAGGAGGCAGCGGCCTTGACTGCCCGCGCTGACGAGATGACGACACCCTGACCCGACAGGAAATCCGACTCAATCCCTCCTCGCGGTTGGGGGGGGCTACGCGATCGTGTTCCTGGTGTCCCGCTGGTCACCGCCCTGACGGGCACGGGCCCGCTCGTTGTCAACTTCGGATCGGCGCCGCGTCGAGCGGCCGAGTCCGCGAGCCTTCGGCGGCCCCCGTCTGCCACGGCTGCTTGGCTCCTTCGCCCCAGCGGCCGGGAAGTGCCCGGGGCGGCACTTCCGGGGAGGCCCGAGCCCGAGCGAGGATCATCGGGGTGAGCGGTCCCCATCGACACCTGCGGACGAGCCTCGACGGCGCGGAGACCAGCCGGGTCGTCCGGAGCGGCCGGAGCGGCCGGATGGAGCTCACGCTGGACGAGCGAGGGCGAGCCGGCCGCGGCCGTCCGCGGTGGGGCGGTCACCGAGCGCGGGCGGGCCGATCACCAGTCGGCCGGCGAGCCGACTCGGCAGCACCCTGCCTGTGGCTACTCGAGGAGGACGTATGGCCGACTACACCGCGACCGCGATCGCCGAGGGCGACCACTGGGTGATCGACGTCCCGGGGGTCGGTACCACCCAGGCGGACAGCATCGACGACCTCGAGGAGATGGCTCTCGATCTAATCGTCGCGATGACCCACACCGCCCCCGAGGACGTGCACATCTCGCTGCGCATCGTCTGAGCCCGCCGGCGACGGATCGGGGTCACGACCCGGCGGTGTCGGGTCCGTCCGGGCCGCGCTTCTCCTTGTCGAGCCGCACCCCCGAGGCGGGCGTGTCCATGCGCTCCAGGCGCTGACGGATCGCCGCGACGTTGAGCGCCAGGTCCTCGAGCGCCTCGACGGCGCGCGTCCCGAGCGCGAACGTGAGGTTCTCGCGCTGCCGTTCGGCGCTGGGCTCGCGGTCGCCGTGCGGGCCGCCGCTGCGCTCGCGCGGACGACGGGTCGCCTCCGCCCACGGCTCGTCATCACTCCGCGGTTCGCCGAACAGCTCGCGCAGCATCCGCTGCGCCAGTTCGAGGAAATCGCCCGGGTCAGGCCGGTTGGTCGCCATTCGTTCCCCTCTCAGCGCACGGGCGCACTCAGCACAGGTCTACACCCTCCAGACCAGTCCCACCGTGGTCCGGCGCTCGCGGCGGTGGGCGGTCAGCTGTTCGCCAGCTCGAGCAGGACGTCGGCGTGGCAGGGCTGGTCCAGTGGGCACCAGCAGGCGAGGTCGTGACCGCGCAGGACACGTCGGGCCTGGACGCTGTAGTCGCCGTCGGCCCAGCGACGGAACCACCGCACCGCGGTCGCCACGTCCGGGCAGCGGACGACGCAGAAGCCGTCGGCGTACTCGCCGGGCTCGCGATGGGTGGGGACCGGCCAGCCGCGGTCCTCGTCGCCGGCCGGCCACATGTAGGTGGTGCCGACGCGATACGGGTTGCCCCAGCGCGTGGGCCGGGCGACGACCACCGCGCCAGGCGGCTTGCGCCAGCCCCGCGCCCGACTCAGCCGGATGCGGTGCGGGGGTTCCCTGGTCTCCACGTGCACCACCCCATCGATCCCTTCCTCGGGCGGGCCCCTGCTGCCGTCGTCCTCGCCGGGAGGTCATGCCTACCGGTGGGGTCGGACAGTTCCGCCGGCCCACGGGCGGGGTGGACCGCTCCTGCCACCGGGACGCGTGCGCCGTGCCGGGAGGGCTGCGAGGCTCATGGCCTCGACCGCCACGAGGAGGGCCGCGATGGGCTACGTGTTCCCCGAGGACGCCGATCGGCGGCCGGTGGCCGTCGTCGGGGCGGGCGCCCTGGGTCGGCGCATCGCCGCCGCGCTGGCCGCGGGCGGCACGGACGTGCGCCTCACCGACCTCTCCGAGGAGCAGCGGGAGGCGGCGCGCGACTACGCCCTGGCCTCGGTCGAGGAGTTCCACCGGGCCCTCGGGCTGGCCAACGAGGAGCGCGGCACGGTGTCGTCGGCCGAGGGCCTCCGGGACGCCGTGACCGGCGCCTGGCTGGTGGTCGAGGCCGTGCCCGAGCGGGTGGACGCGAAGACCGCCGTCTTCGGGGAGCTGGACCGGCTGGCCGAGAGCGACGCCGTCCTCGCCAGCAACTCGTCGTCCATCCCGACCAGCCTGGTGATCGGCGAGGTGGCGCGCCCCGAGCGGGTGCTCAACGCGCACTTCCAGTCACCGCCGGAGCACAACGCCGTGGAGCTGATGTCCTGCGGGCGGACCGACCCGGCGGTGGTCGACGCGCTGATGGAGCGCCTGCCCCGGTACGGGCTCGTGCCCTTCCGCGTGCGCCGGGAGAGCGACGGGTTCATCTTCAACCGGATCTGGGCGGCCATCAAACGTGAGTGCCTCATGGTGGTCGAGGAGGGCGTGGCCTCCCCTGAGGACGTCGACCGGATGTGGCAGCTGTTCACCCGGCCGGGCACCCCGCCCTTCCGGTTGATGGACGTCGTGGGGCTGGACGTCGTCCTGGCCATCGAGGAGCACTACGCCGCCGTCCGCGAGGGGATCCCCGAGGGGCCGCGGCGGCTCGTGCGGGAGTACGTCGAGCAGGGGCGCCTGGGGCGCAAGAGCGGCCGCGGCTTCTACGACGACTACGGCTGAGGGCGGCCCGTACCCCGCAGCGGTCGTCACTCCTCGTCACCACTGGTTCGCGTGGCGGAGAGACCGGCCCGATGGTCGTACCGGCCGGATGACGACTGCGGCGGTTGTTGCCGAGGGGGAACGCGGAACTCTGGCGACTCCGCGCACGACGACCCCTGGTGACCCTCGGTGTGCCTGCGATCTCTTACGGCCCCGAGAACAAGGAGGTCTCCGATGCACCGCTCCGCCCTCGTCCCCTCGCTGCTGACCGCTGCGGTGGTGCTCGCCGCCTGCGGCGGCGACGCCGGCTCCGGCACCACCCCGCGGGCCGACGACCGCCCCACCGCCACGGTCGGGACCTCCGCACCCGCGACCGACGAGCCGGCCGAGCCGGCCGGGCCGCCCGACGCCGGCACGGTCGACGCGGCGCCCGACGACCAGACCCCGGCCGACGGTGGATCGAGCGGCGGCGACACCGGTGGCGGGTTCCCGCCCGAGGTCGTCCCGACCCAGGGGGCGCGGGTGTGGGCGGTCTACCTGGCCGTCGGCACTCCGTTCGACGAGTCGCAGGCCCACCTGCTGGGCGAGACGGAGTCGTACGCCAACGGCCTCGGGTACACCGGCTCCGGCATCGGCTCGGTCGGGTGCGACCAGGGGGCCGCGGAGCAGCTGGGCCTGGCCCCGGACGACAACCGGGTGGCCGTGTACTTCGCCACCGCCGAGCACGCGCAGCAGTTCGTCGCCGTCTACGACCGGCCGGACCTCGGGTCGGCCGAGGTGGCCACGTACTGCCTGGACTGAGCCGGTCGGTGGATCAGTCGACGAGCAGGGTCAGCAACGAGTCGGTCGGCATCGAGTGGGTCTCGTCGCGCACCGTCGCCAGCGTCGGCAGGAGCGCACCCATCGCCGTCCGCGCGGGGAAGAGCGCTTCGTCGAAGGTGATCCCGGGCGACCCCGGCGCAGCCATGGCCACCGCCACGCGCCCGGGCCCGGAACTCGATCTTCTCCCCGGTCAGGAGCTCAATCGCCAGCTCACCGTGCGCTTCACGCGGCGGCCACACACGCCGCCGGCGCAGGTCCTCGCACCCACCGACCAGGGCAGTCATCGTCTCGATGGACTTCTGGGTCGTCGAGCACAGGTGCGCCGTCCACAGGTGCAGCGACTGGCCGAGGATGAACACGTCCATGCAGCGCCGCGCCCTCCAGCGTCGCCGTCTTCAGGTTCTGGCGCGGCGCGACCTGGCCCACCTCGAAGTACACCGGAAACGTCCGGCTCGTCCTCCGCGAAGATCGCGTCAGGATGTCGACCTGCTCCGGGCCCATCGGCCGGCAACCTGCTCGGCCAGTTCGCCCGCCAGGTCGCCGTGCGTTTCCGGGTACTCAGGCACCCGCCTGGTCCGCAGTCATCGCGACCACTGGCGACGCCAGCGGCGGCAGCTGCAGGCCCCGCAGTCGGTGCCCTCGCGGTAGTGCTCGTGAGCGAGCCACTGGTGACCGCAGGGGCACCGCCGGTCCACGACCGCCCACCGGGCCGCGTTCGTGACCCCGTCACGGCCGGTGAACCGCTCGGCGAGTCGAGCGCGGGATGCGGCGGCGCGTCGGTGAAGCTCCGCAGCATGGTCGAGTACGCCGACTTCTACGTCCTGGTCGCGACGCTGTCCCCTCTCTTCCTCACCGGCAGCCTCGTCGCGCACTACCGGTTCGGGCTGGCTGAGTCGGATCCTCGTGCGCGCAGGGGTACCTGGCTCCTGCTCGGGATGAACGTCGGCTTAACCGTTGCGTTCATGGCTGTCTCGCTGCTGGTCCTCGCAGGCTCGTTCGTGGTGCACCCTCCGGGGAGGGTTGCGATGACGATCGCGTTGGCGATTCAGTT
This sequence comes from Geodermatophilus sp. CPCC 205506, assembly GCF_051383635.1. NCBI lineage: Bacteria > Bacillati > Actinomycetota > Actinomycetes > Geodermatophilales > Geodermatophilaceae > Geodermatophilus > Geodermatophilus sp. CPCC 205506. The sequence continues at coordinate 95,412 of NZ_JALPKP010000013.1, forward strand.
GGTCATCAGCGCCGGCTTCGCGATCTGGGAAGCCCGCACGAAGAAGTAGTGCGGTGGTCACGCGGTCACTGCCGGCCGGTGCTCGACGGGCGGCGCGTCCAGGACCTCGATGCGACGGTGCGCCGCGTCGCGGGTCAGCTCCGTGCTCGAGGCGATCGTGCGGCCGACCATCGCGCTCGTCCACTGCAGGCGCTCCTGCCGACGCGGACGCCATCTTCGGTCAGGAGGATCGCGACCTTCGTCAGCTGCCGGGGAGTGGCCATGGCTTTCAGGTCGTGGCTGTCGCCGTGGTGGGTCCTGGCGGCGGCGACAGCGCGGCGGGTGGCGTCGAGCGCTTTCGGCGCGGGTGGTGTAGCTGCCACCCGAGCCGCGGGCCGGGACCGGCTTCGGACGGCGGATCGGGGCAAGGCCCTGCCCGAGGAGCTGGCGGACGGCGCGGTCGGCCATCTCGGCCGGCTGCGGTGCGTCCACCTCTCGAGCTGCTCGGCGAGCCAGCGGGCGCAGGCGGGAGCGGGAGCAGGGCGGCGATCGCGCCGCGGACCGCTTGCGAAGTGGAGAGCTGCGCCTCGGCGGATCAGGCGTCGAGTTCGACAGCGGCCTGCTGCCGGCCTGTCCTGTCCGGGCCTTGGCCGACGGACGAAGCTGGGTGGCCGAGGTGGACTTCCCCGTCCAGCCCTACTGGGGAGCGGGAAGTGCGTCCCGTGCGTCGTCTCAGAACGAGTGCGACCACGCGAGGTGTGACCGCCGCGCCGTTGTGCACAGGTGTGGCTGCGGTGGCCGGACGGCGAGTTCCGGGCGTCGGTGACGTATTCCGTGCACGACGAGTGGGGTCGGCGGAAGTACGTACGGTCGGTGACGGCTGATGAGGTCCGGATTCAGGAACCAGAAGAGGAGCACGCGACATGACCCCACAGGTCCTTGCCGCGCTGTTCGGCGGAGCGGCGGCAGGCGCTGTACTGACTGCGCTCAACACCCTGGTCACCGGCTGGCTGACCCGCCGGCACGAGCGTCAGCGGTGGCTTCTCGACCAGCGTCTGGACATCTACTCCGACTTCAACCAGGCCATGGCAGCCCTCGAAACGGCGTACACGCGACAGTCGCCGAGTGAGGAACTGGTCGATCTTCTCGGTGCACTCACCGCTCAGCTGGCGCGGCTGGTGCTGGTGGCTCCCGCGGGTACGACGCAGCAGGCTCGCGCATTCTTCACCGACGTCGTCAGCTTCTACGACGCAGTCGTCGACCTGCGACTGGAGACGGGCCAGCACGGGCCCTACACGAAGGAGGTGCGCGACATCGCTCGCCGATTGGGGACGGGTCAGCAGCGCCTCTTGGCACTTCAGATAGAGGACATGCAGGGGGATCGTGTGAGGAACCGGGGGAACTAGCGGGCCGACCCATCGAAGGTCTGGGACCAGCCGCCGAAGTGCGCCTCGATCGCGAGCGACACCGGATGCCGGGCACGCTCGAGATGGGGTCCACGGGACCTCCTCCGACGGTGGGGACCCACAGAACGCGGGCGCGATGACCGGTGTAGAGGTCGGGGTGCCCGCCCTGCAGCGCAGGGAGGTCGAACACCGGCGTCGGCCGGGTCAGGTCGGCGTGCTCGGTGGCGACCCGCTTCCCAGACAAGGTGCCGTTGCGCCGCCAGGTGATCTACCGGTCGCCGGGCAGCTTGCGGACGGTGGCGTCTCGTCGCGGTCGACGTCTGAGCCGTGGCGCATCCAGCGACGCGAGGCGAACTCCAGCTGACCAAGTGCGAGCGTGCCACGCACCCGGCTCGACGACGGCGCGAACCGGTCCGCCTGGTCCAGACCCGGTGGAGTCGTTGATCGCGCTCTCGAACCGAACGCCGATCGCCTCTGGATCTCGGCGTCCTGGGCCGCCGCCGGAGCTGGTCGTCGTCGCGCCGGCGGTGATCGCGGCGCCGGTCAACGGGCCGTCCCGTCCTCGGGCGCGTCGTCGTAGCGGGTGTAGGTCGCGGCCATCGACCCCGTCGGGTCCAGCCTGGTCAGGAGGGCGTCGCCGATCTCGGCGAGCTGGTCGATCTGCTCGTCGCTGAGCGCGTCGACGACGTGGTGCCGCACGGTGGCGACGTGGCCGGGTGCCGCCTCCTGCACCGTCGCCCACCCCGCGTCCGTGAGCCGGGCGTTGGTAGCCCGGCGGTCCTCGGGGCAGGCGAAGCGCTCCACCAGGCCCCGGGCCTCCAGGCGGCTCACCACGTGCGAGAGCCGGGGGAGTGTGGCGTTGGTCTGCCGGGCCAGCTCGGTCATCCGGAGCGTCCGGCCGGGGGCCTCGGAGAGCATCGCCAGGGCGTAGTAGTCGAACTCCGTCACGTCGGCGTCCCGGCGGAGCTGCGCGTCGAGGACGCCCGGGAGCAGCTCGAGCACCGCCCGCAGGCGGATCCACGCGCGCAGCTGGCGCCGGTCGAGCCAGGGAGTGTCCACGGTCACATCCTCGTCGGGAATAGTTGTCGCTACAAGTTCGCTACAGTAGTCGTAGGTTGTCGCTACAACCAATCATCCCACGGCAGGAGAACCGTCATGGCACACGTGAGCATCATCGGGACCGGCACCATGGGCCAGGCCGTCGCCGGCCTCGTCACCAAGGGCGGCAACACCGTCGAGCTGCTCGGCCGCGACGACGCCGACACGCCGGTGACCGGCGACGTCGTCGTCCTCGCCGTCTACTACGGCGCGGTGGCCGATGTGATCGCCCAGCGCGGTGCGCAGCTGGCCGGCAAGGTCGTCGTGGACATCACCAACCCGGTGGACGTGGAGACCTTCGACTCCCTGGTTGTCCCCGCCGACGGCTCCGCCACCGCCGAGATCGCCGCGGCGCTGCCCCAGTCCCGGGTCGTCAAGGCGTTCAACACCACCTTCGCCGCCACCCTGGCCTCCGGCACCGTCGGCGAGCAGCCCACGACCGTGCTGATCGCCGGCGACGACACCGACGCCAAGTCCGAGCTGGCCGCGATCGTCACCGCCGGCGGCCTGCGCGCCATCGACGCCGGCTCGCTGCGCCGCGCCCGCGAGCTGGAGGCGCTCGGCTTCCTGCAGATCAGCCTGGCCGCCGGCGAGAAGATCGCCTGGACCGGCGGGTTCGCCGTCGCCGCCTGACCAGCGCGTTCCCCGGACCATCCGACCCGCCAGAGACAGGACCCGCCATGACCTTCCCCCCTCCCGCCCGTGACCTCGCCCTCCTGGCGACCCGCGTCGCCGTCGGCCTCGTCTTCATCGCCCACGGCTGGCAGAAGCTGTTCACCAACGGCATCGACGGCACCGCCGCGTTCTTCGACCAGGTCGGCGTGCCCGCCGCCTCGGCCGCCGCGTGGTTCGCCGCGGTCGTCGAGCTCGCCGGTGGCGCCGCTCTCGTCCTGGGCCTCGCCGTTCCCGTCGCCGGGCTGCTGCTGCTGGTCGACATGATCGGCGCGTTCGTGTTCGTCCACGCCGGCGCCGGCCTCTTCGTCGACCAGGGCGGCTACGAACTGGTCCTCGTGCTCGGCGCGGCCGCCCTGCTGTTCGCCGCCATCGGCGCCGGGCGCCACAGCGTCGATCACCTGCTCGCCGGCCGCGGCCGGACCGCACGGCCCGTGCGCGTCTGACCCGTCGCTCCGACCATCGAGGAGTCCGCATGACCACGTCTCCCACGACGACCGCCGTCGCCGACGCCCGCATCCCGGCCGCGCACCCGTTCGCCGCGCACCTGCGGCGCGTCGCATCCCTCGAGGCCGAGCAGCCGCACCGGGTCTGGACGCCGGAGGACGGACCGCTGCCCAGCCTGTACCTCTCTCACGGTGGCGGCCCGCTGCCGTTCGGCAGCCGCGAGTGGCTCGACCCGCTGCACGGCTGGGCCCGGGCGCTGCCCAAGCCGACGGCGATCCTCGTCGTCTCCGCGCACTGGGAGTCCGCGCCGCTGGCGGTGAGCGCCACCCGGCCGAGCGAGCTGGTGTACGACTTCGGCGGCTTCGACGCGCTGTACTACACGTTCCGCTACGACACCCCCGACGCCGGCGAGCTGGCCCGGCAGGTGGTCGGGCTGGTGCCGGACACCGAGCAGGTGCACCAGCACGCCCGGCGCGGGCTGGACCACGGCGCCTGGGTGCCGCTGAAGATCATGTACCCCGCCGCCGACGTCCCGGTGCTGCAGCTGAGCCTGCCCACCGAGGACCCGGACGAGCTGCTGGCGCTCGGGGAGCGGCTGCGGCCGCTGCGCGAGCAGGGCGTGCTCGTCGTGGGGTCGGGCCACATGACCCACGGCCTGCCCTTCCTCACACGGGAGATGTGGCTGGAGAACGAGGTGCCGGGCTGGTCGGCGGACTTCGACGCCTGGGCCGCCGACGCGCTGGCCCGCGGCGACGTCGCCGAGCTCGCCCGGTTCCGCACCGCCGCGCCGGGGATGCCCTACGCCCACCCGACGGTGGAGCACTTCACGCCGCTGTTCGTCGCCCTCGGCGCGGCCAGCGACCCCACCGCGCCGGTGCTCACGACGCTGGACGGCTACGGCGTCGGCCTCTCCCGGCGGTCCTTCCAGGCGGCCTGAGCACGACGGGCACCACCCAGCGCCCACAGCCGCAGACGTCGGTGTCCGGCTGGAGCGCGTGGCGCGTCGGTCGCGGGCCGAACGGGATGGCTGTTCCCGGCGCCCGGGCGGGTCTAGGTTGGCGCCGTCGATGCGGACAGCGCGAAAGGGCGGCCACCATGTCGACGTTGAACGTGACCCAGAAGTCGTCGATCGATGACCACGACGCCATCTGCGCCGTGGTCCAGCTGTGCCTCGACGGCGAGGCGACCGGAGACGTCGCCAAGCTGCAGGAGGCGTTCCACCAGGACGCCCGGATGTTCGGCGACCTCGCCGGCACCCGCTACGACGTGCCCATACGGAAGCTCTTCGAGATGTCGGCCAAGGACCCCGCCGACACCGGGAACTACCGGAGCCGGATCCTCTCGGTCACCCAGCTCGGAGACGTGGCGACCGCGACAGTCGCCGAGGAGGGCTACTGGGGCACGGTCTCCTTCGTGGACTTCCTCAGCCTGTGCCGCATCGAGGGCAGCTGGAAGATCGTCAACAAGACCTTCGCGCACACGGGCGGTGAACCGCCCGCCTGACGGTCAGGGGCCGCCGGCGCCGGCCGGCCCCACCCGGCCGGCGTCCTCGGGTCAGTGGGTCGGCCAGCCGGTGTAGGCCTCGGCGAGGTAGGCCGATCCGTGGCGGGAGGTGACCACGCTGGTGAGCTCGCCCAGCTGGCGCTTGAAGTCGAACGGGTTCCCGTCGGGCCGGGTGTGCAGCATGGAGGTCATCCAGTAGGAGAAGTTCTGCGCCCGCCACACCCGGTCCAGGGCGCGGTCGCTGTAGCGGTCGAGGAGGTCCCGGGAGCCGGTGGACGCCCAGGACTCGATGCCCTCGAACAGCACGCGGACGTCGGCGAAGGCCAGGTTGAGGCCCTTGGCGCCGGTCGGCGGGACGGTGTGCCCGGCGTCGCCGGCGAGGAAGAGGTTGCCGTACCGCATGGGCTCGCAGACGTAGCTGCGGAACTTCAGCACCGTCTTGTCGAAGATCTTCCCCTGCTTCAGTTCCAGCCCGTCGGGGCCGGCGACCCGCCGCTGCAGTTCGGCCCAGATCTGGTCCTCCGACCAGGCGGCGGCGTCCTCGTCGGGGGAGCACTGGAAGTACATCCGCTGGATGTTCGCGTCGCGCTGGCTGATCAGCGCGAAGCCGTGCTCGGAGTGGGCGTAGATGAGCTCCTCGGCACTCGGCGGGGCCTGGCACAGGATGCCGAACCAGGCGAAGGGGTACTCGATGAAGTTGTCGGTGCGGTGCTCGGCCGGGATGGCCCACTTGGTGATGCCCTGCGAGCCGTCGGCGCCGACCAGCAGCTCGGCCCGGATCTCCCGGGCGACGCCGTCGGCGTCGGTGAAGGAGATGCGCGGGGTGCCGGTGAGGTCGGCGACGGCGGTGTCGGAGACGCCGAACCGGACGTCGCCGCCGTCCCGCCGACGCGCAGCGGCGAGGTCGGTGAAGACCTCGTTCTGCGGATAGAGCCACACCGCCTCGCCGACCAGGTCGGTGAAGTCGATGCGGTGGCTCTGACCGCCGAAGCGCAGGTCGATGCCCTCGTGCTTGTGCCCGGCGGTGAGCACCCGGTCCGAGACGCCGGAGTCGACCAGCATGGACACGCTGCCGTGCTCGAGGATGCCGGCGCGGTGGGTGGTCCGGATGGTCTCGTGGTCGCGGTTGTCCACCACCACGTTGTCGATGCCGGCCTGCGCCAGCAGGTGGGAGAGCATCAGTCCGGCCGGGCCCCCGCCCACGATGCCGATCCGGGTCGTGATCACCTCAGGTCCGGGCACAGCTGACTCCTTCGGTCGAGGACGCTCGGGTTGCCGGTAGTGTGCCGCGCTCCTGGTCGCGCGGCTGCCGGACGGCTCTCGGGGCAGGGCCGCCTCCGCGTCCCTCACTTCTCGGTCGGCGCGGTCACGAAGTGGGTCACCAGGGCGGCGGCCTCCGGCGAGTGGGGGGCGATGACGGCGCGGAGGCGTTCCTCGGCGAGTGGGCCGAGCCGGCGGTGGAGGTCCAGGAAGAGCTCCCGTACGGCGTGCCGCGGCCAGCTGCCGGGAGAGTGCGCCGAAGTACTCGGCGTGGCGCCGTTCGGCGGCGAGCTCCTGGACCGAGGCGAGCATGCCGAACCGCGGCCCGGCTCGGTCACGTCGATGGTCCCCCGGCTGCGCGCGCAGAGCACGTCGAGTGCCCGGTCCTCGGGAGGTCGGAGACGTGCACGGCCGCCTCGACGGTCCACCCGTCGACGAACACCGACAGGGTCGCCAACATCTGCTGCCCGGCGTCCTCGACATGCACTCGTGCTCGTTTTTCTCGGCAGGGTCCCGCGAGGCGGATCTGTGCGGAAAATCACTGAGGACCCTTGCTCCGCGACCGGGCCTCTGGTTCCCTCATGCGAAGTCGGTCTCGAATGACGCAACAACGATGGGAGTGTCATGGAGCAGCCGCGCAACCAGCAACCCTCGCCCTCCGGCCCACCGAGCCGCTCGGAGGCCGTGGAGACTGACCCGACGTCTGTCAACGGCGCCGGCCAACCAGGGACGGAGCGCTCCACCGTCGAGGCGACGGATGTGTCTGCGGCAGGGACTCACCCGGCCCTCGCCGAGACGCCACCCTGCGTGGCCGACCGGCACTGGGCCGTCGACAGGGTCCTGTTCGCCGTCGCCGCGGCCATGGCGCTGGGCTTCGTCGTCTGGGGCTTCGCGTCACCCACGGGGCTGGGCACCGCGAGTGGGTCGGCTCTCGGCTGGATCACCGGCAATCTCGGCTGGTTGTTCGTGCTCCTGGCATCGGCGTTCGTCATCTACGTGATCTGGCTGGCGGCCGGCAAGTACGGGCGCATCCCGCTGGGGCGCGACGACGAGCGGCCGGAGTTCCGCACGATCTCGTGGATCGCGATGATGTTCAGCGCCGGCATGGGCATCGGGCTGATGTTCTTCGGGGTCGCCGAGCCGCTGTCGCACTTCGTCTCCCCGCCGCCGCTCACGACCGAGGCCGAGTCGTCGCAGGCGATCCAGACGGCGATGGCGACCACGCTGTTCCACTGGACGCTGCACCCGTGGGCGATGTACGCCGTCGTCGGGCTGGCCATCGCCTACGGAACCTTCCGGAAGGGCCGCCGTCAGCTGATCAGCTCGGCCTTCATCCCGTTGCTCGGCGAGCGGCGGGCCGCCGGCCCGGCCGGCCGGATCATCGACGTCCTGGCCATCTTCGCGACTCTGTTCGGGTCGGCGGCCTCCCTCGGCCTGGGCGCACTGCAGATCGGCAGCGGCGTGGAGATCCTCGGCTGGGTCGGACCCGTCGGCAACGGCGTCCTGGTGGGCATCATCGCGGTGCTGACCGCCGCCTTCGTCGCCTCCGCCGTCTCGGGCATCGCCAAGGGCATCCAGTGGCTGTCCAACATCAACATGGTGCTGGCCCTGGTGCTCGCGCTGTTCGTCTTCGTGCTGGGCCCGTCGATCTTCATCCTGAACCTGATCCCCGACGCGGTCGGTAGCTACTTCTCCGACCTCGGCGAGATGGCCGCACGCACCGAGGCCACCGGCGGTGACCCGATGGCCGCGTGGCTCCGCGGCTGGACCGTCTTCTACTGGGCCTGGTGGATCAGCTGGACGCCGTTCGTCGGGTTGTTCATCGCGCGCATCAGCCGCGGCCGCACCATCCGGCAGTTCGTCACCGGCGTGCTCCTGGTGCCCAGCCTGGTCAGCCTCCTGTGGTTCGCCGTGTTCGGTGGGGCGGGGATCGCCGCCCAGCGCGCCGGCCTCGACGTCGCCGGCCAGGGCACCACGGAGGGGCAGCTGTTCGCAGTCCTGGGGGAGTACCCCCTGGCCACCGCCGCGACCGTGCTGGTGATGATCCTCGTGGCGATCTTCTTCGTCTCCGGTGCGGACGCGGCCTCCATCGTCATGGGATCGCTCTCGCAGCGCGGCACCCTGGAACCGAGCCGCTCGGTGGTCGTCTTCTGGGGCGTGGTGATGGGCTCCGTCGCCGCGATCATGCTGCTCCTGGGCGAAGACGGCGCCGCCCTGACCGGGCTGCAGAACCTGACGATCATCGCCGCCCTGCCGTTCGCGCTGGTGATGGCGGCGATGGCGGTGAGCCTGGTCAAGGACCTCCGGCGGGATCCCATCGTGCTGCGGGGCACCTACGCCAACCTGGCGATCGAGCAGGCCGTCGTCGACGGCATCAGCCGGCACGGCGACGACTTCGTCCTGGTGGTGGAGAAGACGGCGAAGGCACCATCGGACGCCGCGGCGCAGACGCCCCCGACGAGCCCGGGGGTGAACGGCCAGCTGTCGGTCAGTCCGGGCGGCAACGTCGTGTCGCCGGCGGGAGGTGCGCCCGTCACTGCGCAGGGTCAGCCGAAGGCGGAGGCCATCGGCCGTCCGCAGGACCCGCGCGACTAGGTCCCGACCCGCAGGAGACGGCCGCCCGGCGGTGGAGCTGCACGAGTCAGCTCCCCCGCCGGGCGGCCGTTCTCTGCGGTTCCGGCGCCGCGCCGCCGGGCTCAGGCGGACGGGCGAACGGGACGCATCCGGCCCGCAAGCCAGTCGGCCGCCATCTGCCGGGCGCGGCCCACCGGGTCGCCGGTGTCCAGTCCGGAGGTGGCCGCCTGGCGCGCGAGGCGCGCCAGTGCCCCGTCGTAGAAGGCCAGCAGGCCGTCGGCGATCCCCGTGGGGTCGTCGGCGCCGGCGGCCTCGGCCAACCGGTGGAGCCGATCGGTCAGCAGCCGGGAGTCGGCGTCCAGCCACTGCCGGCCGGGATGCCCCGGCGGCAGCTCGGTCGCTGCGGCGAGGAACGCGCACCCGCGGCGGCTGCCCTCGGCCTCGCGGTACCGCACGACCGCGTCGAAGACCGACAGCAGCCGGTCGACCCCCTCGGTCCGCTCGTCGAGGACGTCGTCCCAGGCCTGCTGCCAGCTCCGGAAGCGACGCTCGAGGTAGGCGGCCACCAATCCGTCCTTGCCGGAGAAGTGCGCGTACAGGGTCGCCGGGGAGACCCGGGCGCGGGCCAGGACGGCGTCCACCCCGGTCGCGGCGATGCCCGACTCGTAGAACAGCTCGCCGGCAGCGTCGAGCAGCCGCTCCCGGGCCGGTCGACTCGCAGTGGGGGAGACCACGCACCTAGCATAACGATCGTTATGGTGAAACGATCGTTACGTCAGGTTCAGACCCCTGGCGACCGGCACGCGCCGCATCGGCTCGTGGTCAGCGGGCTGCTGGTCATCGCCGTGACCTACGGCCTGACCCGGTACGGCTTCGGCCTGTACCTGCCGCAGTTCAGGGCGGACCTGAGGCTGACCTCCGGCGTGGCCGGCGGCATCGCCGCCGGCAGCTACCTCGCCTACTGCCTCGCCGCCGTCCTGGGCCTGCGCCTGGTCGATGGGGGCCGGGCACGGCGCGCCCTGTGGTGGGCCGGTGTCAGTGCAGCCGCGGGTTCGCTGGTCGTCGCTGCCGCGGAGTCGGTGCTCGTCCTCGCCGTCGGGGCGCTCGTCGCCGGGAGCGGAGCGGGAGCTGCCAGTCCGGCGCTGGTCTCCGCCGTGGCCGGGACGGTGTCGCCGCCGGCCGAGCCACGGTCCCAGGCGGTCGTGAACAGCGGCACCGGTGCGGGAGTGGGCGCCGGCGGCCTCGTGGTGCTGGTCTGGCCGGGGGAGTGGCGGTGGGCGTGGCTCGGCTTCGCCGCCAGTGCACTGCTCGTGACGTGGTGGGCCGACCGATCCGCCTGCTGGCGCCGACCCGCAGCCGAGCCCGGTCGGCCGGGCCCCGGACCACGGCCGCGCCGCATCCTCCGCCCGCTGACCGCCAGTGTGCTCGCGGGCGCGGGTGGGGCCGGGGTGTGGACGTTCGGTCCGGATGCGACGACCGCGAGCGGGCTGTCCACCCAGGTCACCGGGATGCTGTGGTGCCTGCTGGGTGCGGCGGCCCTCTTGGGCGGCCTGAGCGGGAGCGTCGTGCGCGTGGCAGGCCTCTCCACCGCCTGGCTGGTCGCCGCGGGCCTCACCGTCGTCGGCACGGTGCTGCTCGCCTGGCGGCCGGGGAGCGTCGGAGTCGCCGCGGGGGCGCTGGCGCTGTTCGGCTGCGGTTTCGTGGCCCTCAGCGGCGTGCTCATCGCCTGGGCCAGCCGGCGCGTGCCGGAGGCGGCTGCGCAGGCCACGGCCCTCCTGTTCATCGCCCTGACCGCCGGCCAGGCCGCCGGCGCCGCCCTCCTCGGCGTCCTCGCCGAAGCCGCCGGCACGCCGGCCACCCTCCTCGCCGCCGCGGGCCTGGTGGCCGGCGCCGCGGTCGCCGCGCCGCGGGAGCGCCGTCGGCAGCCGCCCGGCCGGTCGGTCAGGAGGCCGTCGGCACGGCCGAGCGCAGCTGGCGGCGCCAGCGGGTGAACAGGCGCGGCTGGTTCATGCCGAGGACGGCCACGGGGTTCCCGTCGCGCTCGTAGACGACGAGGAAGCTGCGGTCGGCGCAGCTGCCCTCCACCACACGGGCGACGTCCCCCTCCCGGCGCGATCCCGCGAACTGGATGCGGGCGCCGTACTGGTCGGACCAGAAGTAGGGCACCGGCGTGGGAGCCGGTGTGGCCCCGCCCAGCAGGGTGGCCACCGCGGTGGCCGGCTGCTCGAGCGCCGACGTCCAGTGCTCGATGCGGACGTGCCGCTCCGCCGAGGCCGACCACGCCGCGGCGCAGTCGCCGACGGCCACCACGCCCGGGACGTTGGTGGCTCCACGGGCGTCGGTGAGGACGCCGTTGCCGAGGGCGACGCCCGAGTCGGCCAGCCACTCGGTGTTGGGCACGGCGCCGATCCCCACGACGACCACGTCGGCGGGCAGGCGCGTGCCGTCGGTCAGTTCGACGGCCTCGACCCGGCCCGAGCCGACCAGCCCGGCGACCCCGGTACCGGCCAGCAGGCGGGTGCCGTGGTCGGCGTGCAACCCGGCGCAGACGGCCCCCATGTCGGCGCCAAGCGGACCGGCGAGGGGAACGGGCTGGGTCTCGACGACGGTGACGTCGAGACCCAGCCCGCGGGCGGTGGAGGCGACCTCGGCCCCGATGAAGCCGGCGCCGATCACCACGAGCCGCTCGGCGGCGGCCAGGTCGTCCCGGAGGGCGATCGCATCGTCCAGAGAGCGCAGCACGTGCACGCCGTCGAGCCCCTCACTGCCGGGCAGGCGCCGCGCGCGAGCGCCCGTGGCGAGGACGACGCCGTCGGCGCGGACCGCGCTGCCGTCGCTCAGCAGCACCGAGCGGCCGAGGTGGTCCAGGCCGACGGCCGTGGTGCCCAGCCGCCACTCGATGCCGAGCTGGTCGTCGTCGGGTGTGCCGAGTGCGACGTCGTCCAGCGACGCCGTGCCGGCCAGGAACTCCTTGGACAGGGGCGGGCGGTCGTACGGGGCGTGCACCTCGTCGCCGATGACCACGATGCGGCCGTCGTACGACTGCTCGCGCAGCGCGCGGGCGGCCGAGAGGCCGGCCAGGGAGGCCCCGACCACGGCGACCGTGGGGCTCATGCCGCACCGTCCACGGGGATCCCCGGCTGCACGAAGACCATGCCGTCCTGCACGACGACCCGGTGCGTGCGGACCGGGGTCTTGGCCGGTGGTCCGGACACCTTCCCGGTGCGCAGGTCGAAGCACGAGGCGTGCAGCGGGCACTCCACGGCGCACCCGTCCAACCAGCCATCGGCCAGCGAGGCGTCCTGGTGGGTGCAGGTGTCGTCGATCGCGTAGAAGTCGCCGTCGACGTTGAAGACCGCGATGGGCTCGTCGGCCTCGACGCGGGTCGCCTCGCCGGGCGGCAACGTGGTCGTGGGGCAGACCGGGATCATGGGACGCTCCAGAGAGAGATTGTTGCTCTTGCCGCAACTCGGTGCTTCTGACGCAACAGCATCGTCGCGCACCATGGGGTCGTCAAGAGGGTTGGCGGTGCTCCCCGGGCCGGGACCTACGCTGAGGTCATGACTGGGCCGCAGGGTGCGAACGGAGAGCGGAACTCGGTCGCCGCGGTCCAGTCGGTGGACCGCGCGCTGAGCGTCCTCGAGATCCTGGCGGCCCACGGGGAGGCCGGCGTCACGGAGGTGGCGGCCGAGCTCGGCGTGCACAAGTCCACGGCGTTCCGCCTGGTCGCGGTGCTGGAGAGCCGCGGCTTCGTCGAGCAGCTGGCCGACCGCGGCAAGTACCGGCTGGGCTTCGGCGTCGTGCGCCTGGCCGGCGCCGCCGCCGCGCAGCTGGACATCGCCCAGCAGGGCCGGCGGATCTGCGAGGAACTGGCCGTCGATCTCGGGGAGACGGTCAACATCGCCATCCTGGACAGCGACCGTGCGGTGAACGTCACCCAGGTCCGCGGGCCGGCGGCGCTCAGCACCCACAACTGGGTGGGGCAGGGCACCCCCCTGCACGCGACGTCGAGCGGAAAGGTGCTCCTGGCCCACGCTTCCGACGCCGTCCGCAAGGACGTGCTCTCCCGCGAGCTGCCGCGCTTCACCCCGGCGACCATCACCGACCCCGAGGCGTTGCAACGGGAGCTCGACCGGATCGTCGAGCAGGGATGGGGGTCGACGGTCGAGGAGTACGAGGTCGGGCTCAGCGCCGTCGCCGCACCCGTCCGGGGTGCGGATGGGGACTTCATCGCGGCCCTCAGTGTGTCGGGGCCGTCCTTCCGCATGGACGCGCACGACTTCCCGCGGCTCGCCCGGCGGGTGGTGGCGGGCGCCGACGAGCTGAGCAGGAGGCTCGGCTTCTTCGGTCAGCCGGACTGATCCGGCGGGGCGCTGCCGCGGTGGTGGAGACGTCACTCCGACCTCTCCGCGCCCCTCCGGTCGCGATGTGGGCACACGGAGCCATCGGTTCGGCGTCATGGCGCGCTGTGTGCACACACCGTCAGGTCCGCGGCACCGTTCCGATCGTCGCCCGGTGCGGCGCAGCGGGTCGGCACCGCCCACCGACCGCCGATCGGTCGTGGCGCGGGGCCGCCCGCTTCGTTCGCGTTCCCCGTCGAGGACGTGACGCAAAGTGTTGCGTCTGGCGCGACTGGCTGTGTAATGTGCAACACATCGGTCGCCTGGAGCTGGCTGGCGGACGGCGACCGCGGTTGATCACAGACCTGTGTTGTCCGACTCCGGCGTGTCCTCCCGACGCCCGACGGAACCCCGAGGTGCCGTATGACCACCACCGAACAGCCCGCGAGCCTCATCTCCACATTGCCGGGCCACTACTACACCGACCCCGCCGTGTTCGCGCTGGAGCAGTCGCACGTCTTCGAGGACATGTGGTTCTGCGCGGTGCGGTCGGGCGACCTGGCGAAGCCGGGTTCGTTCAAGAAGGTCCAGGTGGGCAGCGAGAGCGTCCTCGTGGTCCGCGGCCGGGACGGGCAGCTGCGCGCGTTCCTCAACATCTGCCGGCACCGCGGCGCGCAGATCTGCACGGAGGACTCGGGCGCGACCAACCGGGCCTTCCGGTGCCCGTACCACGCGTGGACCTACGACCTCGAGGGCAAGCTGATCGCGGCCCCCAACCTGACCAAGATGCCCGACATCGACCGGGTCGAGTACGGCCTGGTCACGGTGGCGCTGCGTGAGTGGTTGGGGTACGCGTGGGTGTGCCTGGCCAAGGAGCCCCCGTCCTTCGAGGACGACGTCGTGGGCGCCATCGTCGAGCGTCTCGGGAGCGTGGAGGCGATCGAGCGCTACGACATCGATTCGCTGTCCGTGGGGCGCCGCGTCACCTACGAGGTCAAGGCGAACTGGAAGCTCATCATCGAGAACTTCATGGAGTGCTACCACTGCGCGACGATCCACCCGGAGCTCACCGAGGTGCTCCCCGAGTTCGCCGACGGCTACGCGGCGCAGTTCTTCGTCGGGCACGGCGCGGAGTTCGGGGACGACGTCAAGGGCTTCACCGTCGACGGCAGCGAGGGCTTCGACCGGCTGCCGGGCGTCGACGAGGACCAGGACCGGCGCTACTACGCCATCACGGTCAGGCCGACCGTCTTCGTCAACCTGGTGCCCGACCACGTCATCTTCCACCGCATGTTCCCCGTCTCGGCCGACCGGACGATCGTCGAGTGCGACTGGCTGTACTCGCACGAGGTGGTGGAGTCGGGCAGGGACGTGACGCGGTCGGTGGAGCTTTTCCACCGGGTCAACGAGCAGGACTTCGCCGCGTGCGAGCGGACCCAGCCGGCCATGTCCTCCCGTGCCTACGCCAACGGCGGCGTGCTGGTGCCCTCCGAGCACCACATCGGTGCCTTCCACGACTGGCTGACGCAGCGGCTGTCGCGCTGAACCGCTGACCGGCGCGGCTCCGGGGCCGGGGGGCGACGTCTCCCGGCCCCGGAGCCGCGTCCGTCAGACCGCGAGGTAGCCGTCCTCGGTGGCGACGACCCGGCCGAGGCGCTCGAGTCGGGCCAGGTGCAGCAGGGCGGTGCGCCGTTCGACCGCCTCGACGATCGGCAGCCGGACGTGCGGCCGGTACACGAGCCGATGAGCGACGACGTCCGCCGGCGTCCGGGGCTGCCGCAGCAGCTCCAGGAGGACCTCGTCGCGACGTCGGATGACCGCGGTGAACCGCTCCAGGGCGCCGAGGAAGGCCGGGCGCCCCTCGATCACGCCCATCTGGTGGGACGTGCCGTACCAGCGGGCCTCGACGTCCCGCAGCCGGCCGATCGACGCCTCGAACTCCTCCAGGCTGCTGGAGAGGTCGCCGTAGTAGGGGCCGAAGGACGTCAGGTCGATGTCCGCCACGAACAGGAACCCGTCGGGCTCGACGAGGAAGCCGCAGTGGCCCGCGGTGTGCCCCGGCAGGTGCACGACGGTCACCGTCCGGCCGCCGAGGTCCAGCACGTCGCCGTCCTCGAACGGGACGACGTCGCGGCGTTCGGTGAGGTGGAAGGTGTCCCGGAGCCGGCCGTGGAACTCCTCGGCCTCGTCGGCCCCCATCCCGAAGCCGGCCAGCAGGACCTCGGGGGAGCGGACGGCGCCGACCTCGGCGGGGTGGGCGAGCACGGGCACGTCCGGGAACAGGTGCAGTCCCGCCAGGTGGTCCTCGTGGGCATGGCTGACGGCGATCAGGTCCACGCCGCCCGGCGACCGGCCGCGGCGGTGGACCTCGATCGAGGGGTCGACCAGCACGGTGCCGTAGGTCCCGCTGATCAGCAGCGAGTGCCCGCCGGGGTAGCGACCGCCGTCCGGTGACGCGAGGAGCGTGACGCCCCCGTACGACACGTCACCGTGCGGCACGGGCGCTCCGCTCACCGGTCCTCCGACCCGGTGTCCGACAGGCGGGCCAGCCACGCCTGCCGCCACGCCTCGGTCCGCGCCACCTCGTTGAAGGTGAAGAGGTGGAAGCCCTGCAGGTTGTGCCCGGGCTGCCCGAGAGCGGGTGCGAGGCGCTCGAGCAGGCGATCGGGCCGGTAGCCGTGCGGCAGGAAGAAGCGCCAGAACATGCTGTGCTGCTTGGCCAGGAACCGGGCCGACTGGCCGAGCCCGAGCCCGGCCGAGATCCGCACCAGCTTCTGGCGGGTCACCGCGCCGGGCAGCCCGATCCGGATCGGCAGGTCGACGCCCCGCAGCTCGACCTGCCGGGCCCAGGCCGCCGTCGTGGCGGGGTGGAAGCACAGCTGGGTGACGATGTGCGTCGCGTGCGGGGCCTTCCGCTCGAGGGCGCGTTCGATCAGGTCAGCGCTGATGTGCCCGTGCCCCTCGGGATAGCCGCCGATCCCCACGTGCCGGAAGTGGTGGCCGACGGTCTCCAGTTCCTGGAGCAGGCTGAGCGCGTCGGGGAACCTCCCCGCGGGCTCGGCGGCGTCGCCCCCGACGACGAACACGGCGTCCACGTCGGCGGCGCGCAGGCGGGCCACGATGTCGGTCAGCTGGGCCCTGTCCCGGACCAGCCGGGCGGCCAGGTGCGGCGCGGCGGTGAACCCGTGACCGGAGAGCCGCTCGGCCAGCTCGATGGTCGGCGCCAGCCCCTTGGCCTCGGTCGTCGTGATGGTCAGCGGCACGTGCCGAGGGACGTGCTCGACGACCGACTCCTCCGCGTTCCGGAGCGGCAGCACCTCGTAGCTCGCCTCGCGCAGCGCCGATGCCAGGACGGCGTCCTCCGACCGCCGCCGGGCGGATCGACCGGTGCCCGGTGATCTCGGCGGACAGGCCACCCCAGGATGCTCAGGCGACACGGCACACCTCCGCGGCGATCGTCGTGTCGGGGCCGTGGCCGGTCCTGACGACGGTGTCCGCCGGCAGCGTCAGCAGCCGCGAGCGGATGGACCCCAGGATGGTCGGCCGGTCGCTGTGGGACCGCCCGGTGGCGCCGGGGCCGCCGCAGAAGAGCGTGTCCCCGGTGAAGACCGTGTTCAGGTCCCGGGCGTAGAGCGACGTGCTCCCGGGGCTGTGGCCGGGGGTGTGCACCGACACCAGCTGCGTCCCGGCGACGTCGAACCCGGTGCAGTGACCGACGGGACGGTCGGGCAGGGCGCCGGGGTGGACGTCCCGCCACAGCACGAGGTCGGCCGGGTTGAGCCAGATCGGCGCGCCGGTGGCCTCGCGGAGGTCGACCGCGGCGGTGATGTGGTCGTTGTGCCC
>NZ_JALPKP010000014.1:0-112510 GCF_051383635.1 Geodermatophilus sp. CPCC 205506
GGAGGAGCAGACCGCGACCACCAACGAGATGTCCCGGTCGGTGCAGGAGGCGGCGAGCGGGTCGGGGCAGATCGCGGAGAACATCAGCGGGGTGTCCGAGGCCGCGGGGGCCACCACCCAGGCGCTGACCCAGACCCGTACCGCGGTCGACGAGCTGTCCCGGATGGCCGCCGACCTGCGCACCAGCGTGGCCCGCTTCACCTACTGATCCGCCCGGGAGGGGCCACGTCGGCCCCTCCCGGCCCGGGCCGGCCGGGGCGCAGCCGCCCGGCCGTTTGGGCTTGAGGTTCGGCCTCCCGTGTCCGATGACCCCTCCGAAGCGCGTGCAGCGCCGGAGACGAGAGAGAAGAGCAACGTGGACGGTCTGGACGACATCGTCGAGGAGTTCCTGGTCGAGAGCCACGAGAACCTCGACCAGCTGGACACCGACCTGGTCGCCCTGGAGCAGGAGCCCGACTCCCGGGAGCGGCTCTCGAGCATCTTCCGCACGATCCACACGATCAAGGGCACCAGCGGCTTCCTCGCCTTCCACCGCCTGGAGGAGGTCACCCACGTCGGGGAGAACATGCTCTCCCGGCTCCGGGACGGCGCCCTCGCGCTGACCCCCCGCCGGACCAGCGTGCTGCTGCAGATGGTCGACACCGTCCGCTCGCTGCTGGCCTCCATCGAGGCCACCGGCGGCGAGGGCTCCGTCGACGTCTCCGCCGTCGTCGCCGCCATCAGCGCGGCGATGGACGACGAGCCGGCCGTCGAGGCCGCTCCCGCCCCCGAGCCCGCTCCCGAGGTCGAGGTGCAGGCGATCGCCAAGCCGGCCCCCGCCAAGGCGGGCACCGCCAAGACCGCGGCCAAGGCGAGCACCGCCAAGACCGCCGGCAAGGCGACGGCCGCCAAGCAGCCCGCCGCCACGCTGACCGCCCCCGCGGGAACCGCTCCCGACCCCGTCGCCGAGGTGCCCGCCGCCGTGACCGACACCCCCGTGGTCCCCGCTCCCCGGCCCGAGCCGGTGGCCGAGGCCGCCGACGTGCACGAGGCCGACGTCGCGCCCGCTGCCGACAACGGCGGCGGCCAGACCCGCCGCGCCGTCGCCGACAGCACCATCCGCGTGGACGTCGACCTGCTCGACGAGCTGATGCTGCTGGTCGGCGAGCTGGTGCTGACCCGCAACCAGATCGTCCAGTACGTGGGCCGCACCAACGACACCGATCTGCTGCGCGCCTCGCAGCGGCTGAACCTCATCGCCAGCGAGCTGCAGGAGGGCGTCATGAAGACGCGCATGCAGCCGATCGACCACATCTGGTCCAAGCTGCCCCGCGTCGTCCGCGACCTGGGTCTGCAGTGCGGCAAGTCGGTCCGCCTGGAGATGGAGGGCCGCGACACGGAGCTGGACAAGACGCTGCTCGAGGCGGTCAAGGACCCGCTGACCCACCTGGTCCGCAACTCCGTCGACCACGGCATCGAGTCCCCCGAGGCCCGCGCCGCGGCCGGCAAGCCCGCCGAGGGTGTGCTGTTCCTCCGCGCGAAGCACGAGAGCGGCCAGGTCGTGGTCGAGGTCGCCGACGACGGCTCGGGCATCGACCCGGCCCGGATCGGCGCCAAGGCCGTCGAGCGCGGCCTGGTCACCCCGGACGCGCTCACCCGGATGGGCCCGCAGGACGTCCTCCAGATGATCTTCCTGCCGGGCTTCTCCACGGCCGCGGCGGTCACCAACGTCTCCGGCCGCGGCGTCGGCATGGACGTCGTCAAGACCAACATCGAGTCCATCGGCGGCACCATCGAGGTCGAGTCGATGCCCGGGAAGGGCACCGTCTGCCGGCTGCGCATCCCGCTGACCCTGGCGATCGTCCCGGCGCTGACCGTCGAGTGCGCCGGCGACCGCTACGCCATCCCGCAGATCAGCCTGCAGGAGCTCGTGTCGCTCGACGCCGAGAAGGCCGCCAACGCGGTCGAGGAGGTCGGTGGCGCGCCGGTCTACCGGCTCCGCGGCGAGCTGCTGCCGCTGGTCCGGCTCACCGACGTCCTGGGGCTGACCTCCGACCGGCACGACGGCCACGTCGTCATCGCCGTGCTCCGCTCCGAGGGCCGCCGCTTCGGGCTCGTGGTCGACCGGGTGATCAACACCGAGGAGATCGTCGTCAAGGCCGTCGGCGGCCAGCTCAAGGCGATCGGGCTGTACTCGGGCGCCACGGTGCTCGGCGACGGCACGGTCGCGCTGATCCTCGACGTCCAGGCGCTGGCCCGGCGCGCCCTGCGCACCGAGACCAGCGACCGGCAGGAGTCACGCGCGGCCGCCCTGCAGTCCGCGGTCACCGAGTCGGAGCGGCAGCGGATGCTGCTGGCCGCCATCGGGGGCGGCCGCCGGGTCGCCATCCCGCTGGACACCGTCACCCGCCTCGAGCAGGTGCGGGCCGAGGCGGTCGAGCGGGTCGGCAACCGCGAGGTCGTCCAGTACCGCGGCGCGATCCTGCCGATCGTCCGGCTCGACCGGCACCTGGGTGCCTACGGCGAGACCGACCGCGAGGTCCTCGAGGTCATCGTCTACAGCGACCACGGGCGCAGCGTCGCCATCGTGGTCGAGGAGATCCTCGACATCGTCGACGGCGAGGCGGCCGTCCGCAGCGACATCGACGACCTGGGCCTGCTCGGCTCGGCCGTGCTGGGCGACAAGGTGACCGAGCTGCTCGACGTCCGGGCCGCGATCCTCGCCGCCGACCCGGCCTTCTACTCCGCTCCCGTGACGCCGGCCGGCGTCCCCTCGTCCCTCCTGGAGGTCTGAGATGACCACGGACACCGCGGCCCCCGCCGTGGGCGGCCAGCTGGCCACCTTCTGGCTGGACGGCGACCTCTACGGCGTCGAGGTGGCGCACGTGCAGGAGGTGCTGCGGAGCCAGGGGCTCACCCGGGTGCCGCTGGCGCCCAGCGCCGTCGCCGGCCTGATCAACCTGCGCGGGCAGGTCGTGACGGCGATCGAGCTGCGCGAGCGGCTGGGCCGCCCGCCGCGGCCCGAGGACACCGACGCCGTCGTGATCGTCGTCCGGCTGCACGGCGAGGCGGTGAGCCTGCTCGTCGACGCGATCGCCGACGTCGTGGACGTCGATCCGGCCGACTTCGAGGCGCCGCCGGACACCCTCGACGGCTCCGCCCGCGAGCTGATCCGCGGGGCGTTCAAGCTCGACGGCCAGCTGCTGCTGGCGCTGGACGTCCAGAAGGCGGTCGGTGCCTGAGCGGCACCCCTGATCGTGGCGCGGCCGGACTTCCCCGGCGGCCGACGCCCTTCCCCCCGGCCCCCGGTCCGGCGGTCCTCCTCGGAGGCCGCCGGCCCGGGGGCCGGCCCCTTTCCGGTCACTGTCCGCAACCGGGCGCTGACGCTTCTGCCGAGGACACGCAGGACCCCCCTGACCGGGGTCCGGCGAACGGGTGACGACCACGTGGCGCAGCCTGGTGATCACCGTCAGCATGGGCTGACCTCACCTCGGGGGAAGTGAACTGGGAGGCGCCGCCGTGCCCTACTCGCTGGTCAGTGCCGCCACCCTCGGCTTCGACCTGGTCCGCCTGCCGGCCGGCCGCGCCGTCGCCGACGCACTGCTGGCCGGCCTCGCGTCCGACGCCACCACGCTCGAGCAGCTGGCCTCCGTGCACCCGGCCGCCGGCCGCGACCGGGAGGCGCGGGCCACGCTCGCCGTCCGGTCCCGCCGCGCCCGCGAGCTCGCCGTCGCCGTGCCGCACGTGCGCAGCGCCGCCGACCTGCCCGGCACCGACCGGGCGGCCGTCCTCATCGCCTCGCTCGAGCGCAGCACCATCGGCGACGCCGCCGCCCTCGAACGGGTGGTCCGCGACGACGTGCTGGGCCCGGAGCACCCCGCCGCCGCGCTGGTGGACGAGGACACCCGCGACGCCGCGGCCGACGTCCTCGCCGACGCCGCGGTCGGCTCGTGGGCGGCCGCCGTCCTCCCGCCGCTGGTGCGCCGCCAGCTGACCGGCCCGTTCGCGGTCGCGGTCGCCGCGGGCATGGTCGGCGCCCCGGACCTCGACCTCGGCCCGGCGACCGGCGAGCTGACCGGCCTCCTGGACGGCCTGCGCGGGCTGGACGCCGCCGGGCGGGCCCGCTGGCTGGCCGCCGTCGACGAGGGCCGCGCCCGGCGCCGGCCGTGGGCGACCGCGATGCACGAGGGGTCCTGGGCCGCGCACGTCTCCGGCCGCACCCGCACCCTGGCCATCGCCCAGCTGCTCGCCGTCCAGGCGTTCCTCGACGGCGGCTTCGACGCGGCCGGGGCGGCGGCCGGCGCGTGGAACGCCGTGGCCGGCTGCGTGCAGGGGATCGTCATGGCCGACCTGCTGGGCGCCGACGCGCTCGACGTCCTGCTGGCCCCGCGAGCCTGACCCGGCGCTCTCCCCAGGCATAGGAAGCTCTACCCGCGTCCTGAGTCGCAGGACGTGGGTAGAGCTTCCTATGCCTCGTCGTCGTCGTCGGGGTCGGGGAAGCGGGCGCCGGCGCGGAGCTCGCTGCCCGACGCCACGGTGGCCTCGCGCCCGACGAGGGTGACCTCTCCCTCGCCGCCCACCGACGCGCCCTCCCCGACGTCCACCCGGTCGTCGAGCACCGTGCGGGTGACCGTGGCGCCGGCCCGCACCCGCACCCCCGGCAGCAGCACCGAGTCGACGACGACGGCGCCCTCCTCCACGACGACGCCGGGCGACAGCACCGACCCGATCACCCGGCCGGCCACGCGGGTGCCGCCGGAGACCAGGCTGTCCTCCACCTCCGCGCCTCGCAGCACCCGGGCGGCGCTGTGCCGGCCACCGCGGGTGTGCACCGGCCAGCGGGGGTGGTCGAGGTCGAGCGGGGGCTCGGGGGAGCGGAAGTCCTGGTGGGCCGCCCAGTACGCGTCCACCGTGCCGACGTCGCGCCAGTAGCCGGTCAGCGGGTGGGCGCGGGCCAGCCCGTCGCTGGTCTGGGCCGGCAGCAGGTGCGAGCCGAGGTCCTCCAGGCCGTCCTCACCGTGCTCGGCGGCCAGGGCCTCCAGCCGGTCGAGGGTGGGGTCGGGGCTGAAGACGAACACCTCGTTGGTCGCCGTCGTCGTCCGTGGCTCGTCGGGCTTGTAGGCGTAGTCCCGGATCCGGTCGCCCTCGCCGACCTCGACGATGCCGTAGCGCGCGGCGTCGTCCGCCGCCACCTCGGTGGTGACCATCGTGACCTCGGCGCCGGAGTCCAGGTGGCCGTCGACGACCTCGCGGTAGTCCAGCTCGTAGACGGCGTCGGAGCTGACGACGACCAGCGCGTCGGCGTCGAAGTCCCGGATCAGCGGCGAGTACCGCCACAGCGAGTTAGCCGTGCCCGAGACCCAGCCGGCGCGCTCGGTGCCCTGGTACGGGGGCAGCACGAGCAGGCCGCCGGTGGTGCGGTCGAGGTCCCACGGCCGGCCGTTGGCCAGGTGCTGCGACAGCGAGGTGGGGTGGAACTGCACCGACACCCAGACGTCGGACAGCTGCGCGTGCTGGCAGTTGCTCAGCGGGAAGTCGATCAGGCGGTACACGCCGGCGAACGGCACGGCCGGCTTCGCCCGCCGCTCGGTCAGCAGTTCCAGGCGGCCGCCCGCGCCACCGGCGAGGACGAGGACGAGGACGCGGGGGAGGGCCATGCGGCGCGGGCTACCCGGCGGCCCGGCGCGTCATCCCCCGTGGTCGTCCCGGAGTTCCCGGCACAGGGCCGGAGCCGGGCGTACGGGCGGTGACCGGCCGCGGGCCGGGCGCCACGCCGCGCCGCACCCGTACCCGACGCCGGCAACGGATGTGACGTGGCTCACGCGTGTCTCGCCGGGTGCTCCGCGCTCGACCGCCACCCTCGGCGGCCCGGATCACGGAGACGAGGACGCGGAGGCCCCCATGCCCCACCCCAGCACCTGGTCGACCTGCCCGACGACGACCCGCTGGTGGACCAGCCACCCCGTGTCGACGCGGTGGCTGGTGCCGGATGACGACCTGGCCACGGAGCTCGATCGGTCCACGGCCGCGCTGCGGCGTCCGGGCGACACGGTCGGCGTGAGCGAGAAGGTCGCCGTCCTGCTGACCGGTGGGGCCATCCCCCGGGAGCGGGTCGTCCCGGGGCGGCTGGCCCGGTTCCTGTCCCGGCACGTCCGGACCGTCGGCAGCAGCTGTGGCCTGTCGATCCCGGAGAAGATGCAGCTGGTCCTGGAACGGCAGGGTCGGGTGCGGGTCGTCCTCGCCGCCGCCTGCTGCTCGGTGCTGCGGCCGCTGGGCCTGCGCGGCTCCTTCTACCGGATGGCGGGGTCGTTCGCCCGGGACCTGGACGGGATGCGGCCGCCCTACTTCGACCTGCTGCTGCCGCCCCTGGAGCCCATGGCGGCTCGGGAGCTGGCCGAGCGGCTGGAGCGGCGGCTGGGCGTCGGGGTCGCGATCGTCGACGTCAACGACCGGGGCGGCTCGGTGCGGGCGGTCTCCGGGACCGCACTGCCCGCCTCCGATCTCATGGCCGCGTTGGGGGACAACCCGATGGGGCAGGGCTCGGAGGGCCGGCCGTTCGTCATCGTGCGGCGGTCACCCGCGGGCGACCAGCCCGCGAACGGCGCGCCCCAGCTCGCCCAGCTCCCGACAGCGCAACGCCCACAGCACGACCAGGTAGACCGTCAGGCAGCTCGCCGTCGCGGCCGCCGTGCCTCCGAGCCCGTCCCCGTACCGCGCCAGGAGCGCCGCCGGTACCGCGCCGCAGGCCGCCGCGAGGGCGACCTGGGCAGAGCAGCGGCCCAGGCCGGTCAGTGACAGCCCATCGCCGGCGGAGCGCAGCCGCCACAGCGACAGCGCCGCCACGAGCAGCAGGGACAGCGACGTCGACACGGCGAGCCCCAGGACGCCGAACCGGACCCCCAGGGTGAGGTCGCCGACCACGTTGACGGCCATGCCGAGCAGCCCCAGCGCCACGGGGGTGCGTGAGTCGCCCAGGGACAGGAAGGCCCGGGTCGCCGGCTCGCGCAGGGCCAGGCCCACCAGCGAGGCGGCGTACCCGGTGACCGCCAGGGCGGTGAGCCGCACGGCCTCGGCGTCGAAGGCGCCGCGCTCGAACAGGAGCGACACCACCGGCTCGGCGGCCACGGAGAGGATCACCACGCACGGCGCCACCAGCAGGAGCAGGACGCCGCAGCCGCGCCGCACCAGGTCGTCGAGGTCGCGCGTCCGGCCCGGGCGCGCGGCCGCGGCGAGGGCGGGGTAGAGCGTGGTCGCCACCGTGGCCACGACCAGGGTGTCGGCCAGCCCGACCAGCCGCCAGCCGTAGTTCAGCGCGGTGATCGCCCCCTCGCCGGTCGCCGATCCGACCGCCCGGTCGACGAGGGTGTTGACCTGGGAGACCGCGCTGCCCACCAGGAGGGGCGGGACCAGCGCCACCATCTCGCGGAAGCCACGGTCGCGGACGTCGAGCGACGGGCGCAGCGACTGGCCCACCGCCAGGAGCGGCGGCAGCACGAGCAGCAGCCGCAGCCCGCTCCCGACGACGAACCCGACCGCCAGCGCCGTCACCCCGTACACGCTGCCGAACCCCAGCGCGGCGACGATCAGCGCGATGTTGAAGGGGATCCCCTGGGCCGCGGCCCAGCCGAAGCGCCGGTGCCCCTGGGCCGCGCCGGCCAGCACGTTGGTGGCCGCGATCAGCGCGGTGGCCGCCACCACCAGCCGGGTGAGGCGGACGGCCAGGTCGGCGGTCTCCCCGTCGAAGCCGGGGGCCAGCGCCGCGACGAGCGGGCGGGCCAGCACCGCCATGACGACGGACGCGGCCAGCATCACCAGCACGGTGACGGTGAGGGCGACGCGCACGCTGTGCCGGCCGCGTTCGGGCTCCCCGTCCGCGACCGACCGGGCCACGGTGGGGACGACGGACTTCGCCACGGCGCCGGCCATCAGCGCCAGGACGAGGTTCATCAGTCCCTGGGCGACCAGGTAGGCGTCGATCTCCGAGCCCACCCCGAACACCGCGGCCAGGACCACGTCCCGCAGGAAGCCCAGGAGCTGACTGCCCAGCGTCAGCCCGGCCACGAGTGCGGTCGACCGGGCCAGCCCCCCTCGGCTCACCGGGCGCATCCTGCCGGGCGGAGGCGGCGCCTGACACGTCAGGTCCGTCTGCGGCTCTCTGCGGTCCGTCCGAGACAGGGCTAGACGACGCTCGACGAGCCCCGGCCCACCGTTCCGGGACCCGCCGGCGGAGGTCACCCGGGGCTGCTCCGGCCACCTGTCGACAAATGCTCCGGAATGGTCGGTGATCGCATTCCCGGCCCGGCGAAAAAGGTCCGGGAAATCAGCGGGATCGGCTCAAGGACCGGTCGCGGTGGGCCGACAACTCGGAGGACGGGCACCGCCGTCGGACGCGCCCCACCGGAGCGGCGCGCCCCCGCGCCCCGCGGCCTCCGGGCGGTGCCGTCGATCCACGCACGCGAGAGCCCTGCCGGGCCTGCCCCCAGGGAGACGGAGGACGGATGGACCCGATCCGGGTGATGGTGGTCGACGACTCGGTCGTCGTCCGGAAGATCGTGACCGACGTCCTGTCCGGAGACCCCGCGATCCAGGTGGTCGGCACCGCGGTCAACGGCCGCATCGCGGTCGGCAAGCTCGAGCAGCTGAAGCCCGACCTGATCACGATGGACATCGAGATGCCGGAGATGAACGGCATCGAGGCGGTCCGGGCCATCCGCGCCGCGCGCAGCCGCGTGCCGATCATCATGTTCAGCACGCTCACCGAGCGCGGCGCGGCGGCGACCCTCGACGCACTCTCCTCGGGCGCGAACGACTACGTCACCAAGCCGGCCAACGTCGGCAGCGTCGCGCAGTCGATGGAGAGCGTGCGCGAGCAGCTCATCCCCAAGATCAAGGCGCTGACCGGCCGCCCGGTCACCCCCGGCCGGGCGCGCGCCGCGGCGCCCGCCCCGGCCCGCATCCGTCCCCCGGCACCCCGCCAGGGCCCGGTCAAGCCGCCCGCGGCACTCGTCATCGGCTCCTCCACCGGCGGCCCGGAGGCACTGGCCAAGCTGCTCCCCGTGCTGCCGGCGACCCTGCCGGTGCCGGTGCTGGTCGTCCAGCACATGCCCCCCGTGTTCACCCGCCAGTTCGCCCAGCGGCTGGACCGGCTGTGCGCCCTGCGCGTCGTCGAGGCCGTCGACGGCACCCAGCTGGCGCCGGGCACCGTGCACCTGGCCCCCGGCGACCACCACCTGACCATCCGCAGCACCGGCCGCGGCCTGACCACCGCGCTCAGCCAGAGCCCGCCGGAGAACTTCTGCCGGCCCGCGGTCGACCCGCTGTTCCGCTCGGCGGTCGACGCGTTCGACGGGGCGGTGCTGGGCGTCGTCCTCACCGGGATGGGCTCCGACGGCCGGGCCGGTGCCGGGCGCATCCGCGAGGCCGGCGGCGCCGTCGTCGTCCAGGACCAGGCCACCTCCGTCGTGTGGGGGATGCCCGGTGCGGTCGCGGCGGCCGGTCTGGCCGACGAGATCCTGCCGCTGGACCGGGTCGCCGAGGCGATCCACCGGCGGCTGTCCGCCCCCCGGGCCGCCACCGGGGTCCCGGCAACCGTCGGAGGACGGCGATGACCCTCACCGCGACCGGCTTCGACTGGGTCCGTCAGCTCGTGCACCGGGAGAGCGCGATCGTGCTCGCCCCGGGCAAGGAGTACCTGGTCGAGGCGCGGCTGCTGCCGATCGCCCGCCAGATGGGCCTGCCGGACGTCGGCCAGTTCGTCGACTCCGTCCGCACCCGGCCGAGCCCCGAGTCCACCCGCAAGATCGTCGAGGCGCTCACCACCAACGAGACCTCGTGGTTCCGGGACGGCGACCCGTTCACCGCGCTCACCTCGACGGTGCTGCCCTCGCTGCTGGCCGACCGCAGGCCGGCCGACCGGCTGCAGATCTGGTCGGCGGCCTGCTCCAGCGGGCAGGAGCCGTACACGATCGCGATGCTGCTCGAGGACGCGCTGCCCAACGCCGCGTCCCGGGTCTCCATCACCGCGACCGACATCTCCCGCGAGATGGTCGAGCGGACCCGCGCCGGCCGGTTCAGCCAGCTGGAGGTCAACCGCGGGCTGCCCGCGCCGATGCTGGTCCGGCACTTCTCCCGGGCCGGCACGGAGTGGGAGGTGGCGCCTCCGCTGCGCCGGATGGTCACCGCCAGCGAGTGCAACCTCGCTGCCCCGCTGCCGCGGATGGGCCCGTTCGACGTGGTCTACCTGCGCAACGTCCTCATCTACTTCGACCTGCCCACCAAGCAGGCGATCCTCCGCCGGGTGCGCGCGCTCATGCGCCCCGACGGCTGGCTCTTCCTCGGCGCCGCAGAAACGACCCTCGGCGTCGACGACTCCTGGGAGCGGGTCGTCATCGGCCGCAGCTCCGCCTACCGCCCGCTGAAGGGGGCCTGACCGTGCGTGCTCTGGTGATCGACGACTCACGCGCCATGCGGCGCATCGTGAGCGGGACCCTCGAGGGCTTCGGCTACGAGACCCGCCAGGCTGGCCACGGCCAGGAGGCGCTCGACGTCCTGCACGAGGGCTGGGTGCCCGACCTGTGCACCATCGACTGGAACATGCCGGTGATGGACGGGCTGCAGTTCGTCTCCGCCGTCCGCTCCAACCCCGCCTGGCGGGCGGTGACGCTGATGATGGTCACCTCCGAGGGCGAGCAGTCCCAGATCGTGCGCGCCCTGGCCGCCGGCGCGCACGAGTACGTCCTGAAGCCGTTCACCGCCGACGCCATCCGCGACAAGCTCGCGCTGCTCGGCCTGCTCCCCCAGGAGGTCGTGCTGTGAGCGCGCCGGTCATCACCGCACTGCTCGACGAGGCCACGATCCAGGAGATCGCCGACCAGGCCTGGGCCGCTCTCGTCGGCGAGGACGAGGTCCTCCTGCCGCTGCCGGGCGAGACCGGCCCCGACGCCCTGAGCTCCTGGGTCGAGATCGCCGGCCCCTGGACCGGCACCGTGGTCCTGACCTGTGACCGGGACACCGCCGAGGAGCTGACCCGCGCGCTCCTGCGCGAGCACGCCCCGGCCGAGCTGGAGGCCGAGGACGTCACCGACGCCCTCGGCGAGCTGGCCAACGTGGTGGGCGGCAACGTCAAGGCCGTCCTCCCCGGACCGTCCGTCCTCGGCCTGCCCGAGGTCGGGGTCGCGCCGCGCGCGTCCGCGCCGGCCGACACCTGCCGTGTCGACGCCCAGTGGCGCGGCCGGCCGCTGTCCATCTCCGTCCAGGGGGGCACCCCCGCCGCCCTGGAGCTCCCGGGATCGGACCTCACCCACGAGAACGGAGTGCCCCTGTGAAGATCCTGGTCGCCGACGACAGCCGCGTCATGCGGCAGATCGTCATCCGCACCCTGCGGCAGGCCGGTTACGACGACCACGACATCGTCGAGGCCGAGGACGGCCGTGACGCCTTCGACAAGGTGCGGGCCGAGAACCCGGACCTGGTCCTGTCCGACTGGAACATGCCCAACATGAGCGGGCTGGAGTGCCTGGAGGCGCTGCGCTCGTCCGGCTCCGGCGTCCCCTTCGGGTTCGTCACCTCCGAGGGCTCGCCGGAGATGCGGGAGAAGGCCGCCGACGCCGGCGCGCTGTTCCTCATCGCCAAGCCGTTCAACGAGGACACCTTCAAGGACGCCCTGGACGGGGTGATCGTGTGAGCACGCCCCTCGCCGTCGTCCTGCCGGACGCCAAGCCGGTCAAGGACATGCTCACCGGCCTGGTGGGCAAGCCGGTCGCCGTCGCGCCGGGCGCGCCGGTCACCCCCACCGCGAAGAGCCCCGTCTCGGTCGCCGTCTACGTCGACCCTGGCATGACCGTGAACGCCCTGTGCGTCATGGACCTGGGCTTGTCGGCCTACACCGGCGGTGCCCTGGCGCTCCTGCCTCCCGGCGGCGTCCAGGACGCCGTCGAGGAGGACGGCGAGCTGACGTCCATGCTCACCGAGGCCCTGCACGAGGTCGTCAACGTGCTGTCGGCGCTGTTCAACGTCCCGGGTGCGCCGCACTCGAAGCTCTACAAGCTGTACGCCCCGGGCGACGAGCTGCCCGACGACATCGCCGGCATGCTCGCCGGCTTCAACCGCCTCGACCTGGCGGTGGAGGTCCCGGGCTACGGCAAGGGCGGGCTCTCCCTGGTGGTCCCCTCGGGGGCCTGACCTACCGGACGCCCCGGGACGGCGCCGGAACGCGAGTTCCCGCCGTCCCGGGCGCACTGCACACGCGACGGCCCCGGGGCGATCCCCCGGGGCCGTCGCGTTGCAGAAGGACCCCCGTGCAGGGTCTCGCCCCTCGCACGCTCGCGGCGGGACCCTGCACGGGGACCTGTCAGGAGTACGCGGGCTGGCGGTCCTCGATCGTGGTGGGCAGGCAGGCCCACACGTGCTTGCAGTCGTCGTTGACGTACCAGCCGTGGGCCACCGACAGCCGCGCGACCAGGTACAGCCCCAGCCCGCCCTGCGCGGGGTCCCGGTCCACGGCGGGGGCGGGCATGGTCTCGGGGTCGCGGTCGCTGACGTCGAGCAGCCAGCCGCCGCTGCCGGCGATGACGGTCGCCACCACCGGCGACAGGCCGTGCCGCAGCGCGTTGGACGCCAGCTCGTCGAACGCGAGGACGAGTCGCTCGGCGGCCTGGTCGTCCTCATCGAGGAAGCCGACGCCACCGAGCCGCGAGCGGAGGACCGCCCGGGCGGCGGGCAGCTCGGACACCGTCTCCAGGTCCCAGCGCCACACCTCGCCCCGGCCGTCGGGGAGCGGGCGCAACGGCCACGCGAGTCGACTCACTTCGCCCTCTCCGTCCGTCGGTTTTCTGCGACGGGGAAGGGGTGCCCACCACCTCGGCGGCTCAATCGTCGCGGCCGGTTTCCGACCCCTCGGAGTGAGGCGTCCCTCGGGATGCGCTCAGGCGGGGGACCGGAGGCTGATGGCCACCAGCGCGACGTCGTCGTTCGGTGTGCCGTCCACCATCCGGGCCAGGACCGCGTCGCACAGCCGCTCGAGCGGGAGCGGGGCCAGCTCGGCCAGGTGCTCGCGCAGCCGGGCGACGCCCTCGTCGACGCCGGTGTCGCGCCGCTCGACCAGCCCGTCGGTGTAGAGCAGGACGGTCGCGCCCGGCCGCAACGGGACGGTGAACTCCCGGCGGGCCGCGGTCGGGTCCACCCCGAGCAGCAGGTCGCCCAGGCCGTCGGAGAGGACGGTGACCGTGCCGTCGGGATCGACGACCAGCGGCGGCGGGTGCCCGGCGCTGACCCACCGGAGCAGCGTCCCGCCGCGCTCGAGCCGGGCGATCGCGGCGGTCGCCAGCGTGCCGGGGTGCATCTGCGCCATCGCGGCGTCCAGCCCGTGCAGCACCTCGGCCGGGCCCGCGCCGCTGTAGTGCGCGATGCCCCGCAGCAGGCCGCGCAGCTGGCCCATCTCCGCGGCGGCCGCCGTGTCGTGGCCCGCCACGTCGCCGATGACCACGACCGGCTCGCCGCTGGGGTGCAGGAACGCGTCGTACCAGTCGCCCCCGACGCGGGCGGCCTCGGCGGCCGGCACGTAGCGCACGGCCACCTCGGCGCCCTCGATGGTGGGCGGGTCGGTGAGCAGGCTGCGCTGCAGCGCCTCGGCCAGCTGCGCCTGCTGGCTCTGCCGGTGCACGCGGTCCACCGCGCGCGCGGCCTGCGCGGCCACCTGGGCCGCCGCGGCCACGTCGTCGGCGTCCGCGCTGCGGCCGGGGTCGAGGTACAGGGTCAGGACGCCGACCGGCCGCTCCTCCGCCGTCAACGGCAGGACGACGGCCGACTCGGGGCCGAGCTCCTGCAGCAGCTGTCGCGCCGGCCCGGGCGGCATGAGCGTCAGGATGGCGGCCACCGACTCCTGCGCCGCGGTGCCCGACCGCAGTGCCCGCGCCACCGGCGACGCCTCCGGGAGGGTGTCCAGCCGCACCTGCGCGTAGCGCTCCAGCAGCTCGTGGCGGGCCGGGTCGGTGTGCCACGCGCCGACGTCCCGGGCCCGGCCCTCCCGGTCGATGACGGTGACGATGCAGCCGTCGGCCAGCGCCGGCACCACGAGCCGGGCCAGGCTGCCCAGCGCCGACTCGCCGTCCAGCGCCCCGGAGAGCTCGGCGGTGACCGCGGCCAGCAGGGCCATCCGGGCTCCGGCCCGCTCGGCGTCCCGACGGGCCCGGTCGGCCGCCTGCTGGGCCCGCCGGCGGGGGCTGACGTCGATCAGCGCGACCGCCGGGCCCGCGGGTGCCGGCCAGGCGTGCAGCTCGAACCACCCCTCGCCGATGCCGGGCAGCGCGAGCTCCACGGCGACCGGCCTCCCGGTGGCGACGGCGTCGGCGCACGCCGCGCTGACGGTGCCGCCGACGTCCGCCGGGAAGACCTCCGCGACCGCGCGCCCGAGCAGCTCGGGGAGCGGCCGGCCGAGCAGCCGCACGGCCTCCGGGTTGGCGTAGGCGACCCGCTCCTGCGGATCGAGCGCGAGCAGCGCCGCGGGCAGCGAGGCCAGGACGCCGACGGCGAGGACCGGGTCCTCGACCGGAGCCGGCAGCGGAAGGTGGTCCGCCACGACGACCACCCCCTCCGCTGCGCGCGCCGGGCACCACCCGGGGCGCTTCCCCCGCACCGGCCCGCCGGGGTCGTGGCGGGCTCCCGGATGGTGGCAGGGCGGACCCCCGCTGCCAAGCAGCGCGGCCGTGGCATCGTCCGCCGGCCGGGCGAGCGGTCTCGCACGCGCCGGGCGGGGTACGGCGATGAGGCAGAGTGATCACCGTGAACCGGGACTCCGGGGTGCCGCCCCCCTCCGACCTGCTGCTGCAGGCGGTGGACGGCATGGACCGGCCCCTGTTGGTCCTGGACGACGACTGGCGCTTCGCCTACGTCAACGCCGCCGGCGCCGCGGTCCTCGGCCGGACCGTCGAGGGGCTCGTCGGCCGGGACGTGTGGGCGCAGTTCCCCGAGGCCGTCGGAGGCCCGTTCGAGCAGCTGTACCGGTGGGTGCGCGCCACGGGCACGTCGGGCAGCACCGAGGCGTGGTTCGCGCCGCTGGGCAGGTGGTTCCGCGCCGACGCCTTCCTCACCGAGGCGGGCCTGGTGGTCACCTTCGACGACGTGACCGAGCGGCGCCGGGTCGAGGGGGAGCGCGCCGCGGCGATCGCCGCGCGGGAGGAGGCGGCGCGGGTCGCGGCCGACGCCGCCGCGAGCGCGGAGCGGGCCGGCCGGCACCTCATGCTGCTCGGCGACATCAACCTGGCCATGACCTCCACCGTCGACGTGGACGAGGCCGTCGACCGGTTCGCCCACCTCGTCGTCCCGCTGCTCGCCGACTGGTGCCTGGTCAGCGTGGTCGACCCGGACGGCACCCGGCGGGACGTCGGCCGGGCGCACCGCGACCCCGCCCTGGTCGAGGCGATGCACCGGTACGCCGACGCGCGGGTGCGCACCAACGAGCGCAGCGCGCCGGTGCCCACCGCGCTGCGCAGCGGCCGGCCGGTCGTGATCCAGGAGCTGCTGCCGCACCACGTGGACGAGATGGTCGGCGACCGGGCCACCCGCGCCCTGCTGGAGCCGCTGCGGCCGGCCGCCGTCGCGACCTTCCCCCTCCTGGCCCGCGGCGAGGTGTTCGGTGCGCTCACGCTGGTCAACGGCCCCGACCGCGGCGCGCACACCGAGGCCGAGCTGCGGACGGCGGAGATCGCCTCCCGCCGGGCCGCGCTCGCCCTCGACAACGCACGGCTCGCCGCGGCCGGCCAGCAGGTGGCCGAGCGGCTGCAGCACAGCCTGCTCTCGCCCCCGGTGCAGCCCGAGCGGCTCGAGCTGGCCGTCCGCTACCGGGGAGCCACCCGCGGGGTGTCCATCGGCGGCGACTGGTACGACGCGTTCCAGCAGCCCGACGGCGACACGGTGGTCGTCATCGGCGACGTCATGGGCCACGACATCGAGGCCGCGGCCGCGATGGGGCAGGTCAAGACGCTGGTGCGGGCGATCGCCTTCGACCGGCTGGAGGAGCCCGCCGGCGTCCTGCGCCGGGTCGACCACGCCCTGGTCGGGCTGGCCGTGCCGACGATGGCCACCGCGCTGGTCTGCCGGATCGAGCAGGCGCCCGCCGACCGGTCGACCGGCCGGCGCCGGCTGCGGTGGTCCTCGGCCGGTCACCCCGACCCGATGCTGCTCCACCCCGACGGCACCGTCAGCGACCTCTCCGCGCCGGTCGGGCCGCCGCTGGGCATCGGCTGGCGCGGGCCCCGGGCCGACGGGGTGGTGCCGGTCCCCGACGGCGGAACGGTGCTGCTGTTCACCGACGGGCTCTTCGAGCGGCGCGGCGTGCTCCTCGACGAGGGCCGCGACCAGCTGCGCCGGCTGGTGGCCGCCTCCGCCGGGGAGTCCCTGGACGCGCTCTGCGACCGGCTGCTGGCCGAGATGACCGGCGGCGGCGTGGAGGACGACGTCGCGGTGCTCGCCGTCAGGGCCCACCCGCCGACCTGGGAACGGCCCCGCCCGCCCGCGAAGGGCGGGGAGGACGGGCCTCCTCAGGTCCGCGCGGCGGCGTCCCGGACGGCGGCCGCGATCGCCTCGACCGCCTGCGGGGCCCAGAGGATCGAGTAGTGGTTGGTGTCGGGCACCTCGCGGGCGGTGATCCCCGAGGGCTCGAGCCCCAGCCCGGCCAGCCGCACCTCGTCGTAGAGGCCCGGCGGGCGGTCGGTCAGGCCGCGAGGGGCCCACAGCAGCGTCGCCGGCACCGGCAGGTCGGTGGTCGCCTCCAGCAGCCGCTCGTTGAGCAGCACGTCCCCGCCGTCGACGCGGACCGCCTCCTGCACGCAGGTGCTGCGCAGGGCCGGGGGCTCGCCGGTGACGTCGCGGGCCAGGTAGGCGGCCACCGAGGGGACGTCGATCCACGGCCCCACGGCCGGGTGCTGCGCCCAGAACGCGCGCACCGCGGCGAGGTCGGGGAACGTCATCGACAGCCGGTCGAGCGCCGGGCCGAGGAGGGCGGACAGCATCGCGTCGACGTCGGCCCCGGGCGGCTGGGGGAGGGCCAGGCCGCCGTCGACCAGAACCAGACCGCGCACCCGGTCGCGCGCCGTGCCCGCGGCGGCCAGCGCGGCGACGAACGCGCCCATCGAGTGACCCACCAGGACGGCGGCGTCCGCGCCGGAGCGGTCCGCGCCGAGGGAGTCGAGCAGCGCGGTGAGGTCGGCGGCGTGCGCCTCGATGCCGTAGGGGCCGGGCAGCCCCGCCGAGCCGGCCCGGCCGCGCAGGTCGGGGGCCACCACCTCGAACTCCCCGGCCAGCGCGCCGGCCACCCGGGCCCAGGCCATCGCGTTGGCGGTGATGCCGTGCACGAGGACGGCGATCGGGGCACCGGGCGCGGCCGGCGGCCAGCGCAGCGCGGCGAGCTCCCCGCCGTCGACGGGAACGGTGATCTGCACGGGGTCGACAACCGGGTCGCTCACGGGTCCCACCCTGCCCGGGGCGGGCGCGGGCCGCAGCGCGGGCCGGTCACCGTCCGGCCACGTCGATCGCGAAGGCGACGAGGAAGCCGAGGGTGGTGATGACGCCGGTCCAGGTGCGGGTCCGCTCGAACGCCTCGGGGATCATCGTGTCGGCGATCATGGTGAGGATCGCCCCGGCCGCGACGGCGGTGATGACCGCGATCGCCTCCGGCGGGGCCTCGCCGAGCGCGGCGTAGCCGACCAGCGCCGCGACCCCGCTGGTGACGGCGATCCCGCCCCACACTCCGAACACGTAGCGCGCGGAGCGGCCGCTGGCCTTCATCCCGGCTGCCGAGGAGAGCCCCTCGGGCACGTTGGAGATGAACACGGCCGCCAGCACCGAGGGGCTCACCGACCCGCCGCCCAGCAGCCCGAGCCCGAGGACGACGGACTCCGGGACGCCGTCGAGCAGCGCGCCGATCGCGATCGCGGCCCCGCTGCCGGACTGCTGGTCCTCCGAGGGCTGCTGGGACCCCGAGCGCTTGCGGTGCCGGGCGCCGCGACGGGCCAGCGCGGCGTTGGCGGCGACGTAGGCCAGCGCGCCGCCCACGAACCCGACCGCCGTCGGTCCCAGCCCGCCGGTGTCGGCGGCCTCCGCCATGAGGTCGAAGGCCACCGCCGAGATGAGCACCCCGGACCCGAAGGCCATCACCGAGGCGATGACCGTCTGCGGCACCCGCACGAACCAGGCGACCAGCGCCCCGAGCACCAGGGCGGCACCGCCCAGCAGGCCCCACAGGCCGGCCTCCAGCCACGTCGGCACGGCATCCCCGATCTCGCCAGCGCTGCGTGCACACATCGTGCCCTGTCGAGTGCAGAGACCGCGCTGGGTGTGCGGCATTGGAAGCTCTACCCACGTCAGCGGGCCGGGGACGCGGGTAGAGCTTCCTTTGCCCTAGGGGGAGCTTCAGTCCGGGTGGCTGAGCAGGTAGCGGCCGAAGTGCGGCACGGTGAAGGCGATCTGGCCGCGCTCGGCGGAGTAGACCAGGCCCTTCTTGATCAGCGAGTCCCGGGCGGGGGAGAGGGACGCCGGCTTGCGGCCGAGGGAGACCGCGACCTCCGACGTCGCCACCGCGGTGCCGCCCGGCCCGCCCAGCTCGGCCATGGTGTGCATGTACTCGCGCTCGGCGGGGGTGGCGCGGTCGTAGCGCGAGCCGAAGAAACCGACCGCCAGCTCGGCCTCGGCCACCGGCGCGGCCATGGCGACGTCCGCGGCGGTGACGGGGGAGGCGGCGGCGACGTCCCAGGTGACCTTCCCGTAGGCCTGCACGAAGTACGGGTAGCCGTCGGCGGCGGCGTAGAGGGCGTCCAGCGCACCGGCCTCGAAGGTGACGTCCTCCCGCTCCGCCGGCGCGAGCAGCGCGCGGTCGGCGGCGGGGCGGTCCAGCCGGTCGATCCGCAGGTAGCGGAACAGCCGCTCGGAGTAGCTCTTGGACGCCGAGAGCACCGCCGGCAGGTGCGGCAGCCCGGCGCCGACGACGATCAGCGGCGCGCCCTGCTGGGAGAGCTCGTGGCAGGCGGCGCAGATCGCCGAGACGTCGTCGGCCTGCACGTCCTGCATCTCGTCGATGAACAGCGCGATGCCGCGGCCGACGTCGGCGGCCAGCCCGGCGGCGTCGCTGAGCAGCTCGACCAGGTCGATCTCCATGTCGCCGGAGTCGGCCCGCCCGCCGGCGGCCGGCACGTCGATGCCGGGCTGCCACCGGTCGCGCATCTTCGCGTCCGGCACCTGCCGCAGCGCGAACGCCTTGAGCACCCCCAGGACGGCGTCCATCGAGTCCTGGTCGGGGTGCCGCAGCTCGCGCAGGGCCATGTGCAGCGCGGAGGAGACCGGCCGGCGCAGCGACTGGTCGGGCCGGGCCTCGATCTTGCCCGTTCCCCAGCCGCGGCCGATGGCCGCCGAGCGCAGCTGGTTGAGCAGCACCGTCTTGCCGACGCCGCGCAGCCCGGTCAGCACCAGCGAGCGCTCGGGGCGGCCGTGCGCGATCCGCTCCAGCACGACGTCGAAGGCCGACAGCTCGGTGTCCCGGCCGGCCAGCTCCGGGGGGCGCTGGCCGGCACCCGGGGCGTACGGGTTCCGCACGGGGTCCATGACGAGCACCGTATGGGCGCGTCTAGCCCGGGCCGTAGAGATCGGTAGAAGTGCGTAGCGCGTGTCGCCGTCGACCGTCGTCTGCCGGTGTCTAGCCGGGCGGCTAGACGTGCCTAGACCGCCCGACACGGGCCGGTTCGCGATCTCCGGCCGCTAGCGTGGGGCCGTGATCAGGTTCGCGCTCAAGGTCGTGCTCATGGCCGGCGTCTTCTACGGCGTGGCCTATCTGCTGGACGGCGTCCAGGTGGACGCCAACGCCGCGGGGCCACTGGGGGAGCTGGGCACCTGGTTGTGGATCGCGCTCATCTTCGCGGTGGTGAACGCGATCATCGGACCGATCCTGCGGTTGCTGTCGCTGCCGTTCGTGCTGCTCACCCTCGGGCTGTTCCTGCTGGTGGTCAACGCGGCGCTGCTCGGCCTGACCGCCGCGCTGACCGACCGCCTCCAGGTCGACGGCTTCGGCACCGCCATCCTCGGCGGGCTGCTGCTGGCCATCGGCGGCTGGATCGCCGACCAGCTGGTCGAGAAGGTCTGACCCCGGCCACCCGTCTCCTGGATGGTTGACCCCCCGGCGCGGCACCTCGTACGGTCAACTGCATGCAAAACAGCATTCACAGGGCCGGACCTGCATGAGGGTCATGGGACTGGCCTGGCTCGGCTCCAGCAGTCCCGAGCTCGACGCGATGACCGAGCTGCTGCACGGCCGGCTGGGGCTGCCGGTCGAACGCGAGCAGGCCGGGGCCCGCGTGTTCCGGTTCCCCGACGGCAGCGGCTTCGAGGTGTTCAAGCCGACCGACAGTGACCACGACTTCTTCGAGCACCCGGTCGCCGGGATCCTCGTGGACGACGTCCGAGAGGTCCGGGCCCACCTCGAGGCGGGCGGGATCGAGTTCGTCGGCGAGGTCCACGACGGCGTCGAGGACTCCTGGGCGACCGCGTGGTCGCACTTCCGGGCGCCCGACGGCTACCTCTACGTCCTGGTCAGTCGCCCGGAGCCGGCGCCCGTCCCGCAGCCCACCCCCTTCGACGAGCTGCGGGTCTGCCTGCGGGTCGCTGACCTCGACGGTGCCGTGCGGCTCTACCGCGACGGTCTGGGCATGCAGGTCGTCGACGAGTGGACGCACCCTGGCGGGCAGCGCGGCGTGCTCTTCGGCGCCGTGTACGCCGCGGTGGAGCTGTTCGACGACCGGCAGTGGGATCTGGTCGACCAGTCCGAGACCGGGACGACGCTGGGCCGCGACCACGGTCTGCGAGTCGAGGTCTCCGACGTCGCCGGGCTGCGCGCGCTCGCCGACCGGCTCGAGGCCGTCGGCGCCAAGGCGACCGGGGAGGTCACCCGGACCCCCTGGGAGCAGACCTGTCTGCGCATGACCGATGCGGAGGGGGAGCAGTTGACCCTCTTCGTGCTCCCCGACGAGGAGAGGACCGTCCGCGCCCGGACGCGGAGCCGGCTCACGCCCTGATCCGCCGGCTCCGCGCCGCCCAACCCGTGCTCCCGGGAGCGCGGGGTCGTCGGCGTGCGCTCGACCGGGAGCGGCCCGTCCACGGCCGGGGGACAGCCGTGGAAAACGTGCGCGGACCCATTGACTTGTGGGCTGGATCACGGTTGGTTCTCGGGCACAGAACTGCATGCATTTATGTGTGCAGTGCATCCCGTCCACTGGAGAAGCCCATGGCACTCGCACCGGACCTCTCGGCGCCGCCGCTGACGACCCGTTCCACCGACGACCCGGACGTCGTGGCGAGGCAGCTGGCCGACGACTACAGCAACCACGTGGTCCCCCTCACCGCCCGGGTGGGGCGCTGGCAGCTCACGATGTCGTTCTGGTCGCTGCTCAGTGCGATGGTGTGGCTGTTCTACGGCGCGCTGGCCTCGACCCTCTTCGGCACGCGGGATGCGCTGATCGCGATCGGCCTGTCCGTTGTCACCTATTCCCTCATCAACTGGCTGTTCACCCGCTGGGGGGCGCGCAGCGGGCTGAACAGCACACTGCTGTCGCGCCGCATGTTCGGCGTCGTCGGCGCCTCGCTCACCGCGCTGTTGATCGCGGCCAACACCACCTACTACGCGGTCTTCGAGAGCAGCACCCTCGCGGTGGCCTTCCAGCACTACACGCCGAGCTGGGACATCCGGGTCTGGTACGCGGTCATCGCGCTGGCGATGCTGCCGCTGATGCTCGGCAGCGTGCAGACGTGGATGGCCAAGCTGAACGGCTTCCTCCTGCCCTTCTACGCCGTCGGCGTCATCGCCGCGGTCATCGCAGCAGCGGTCAGGTTCCCCGACTCCGGGTGGCTCGGCTTCGAGGGGGTCGTCCCACCGGAGGCCCGGGCACTCCCCGGCTGGCTCCTGGGCACGATCCTCTACATGGGCATCTACCTGACGATGCCCACCACGGTGGACTTCGCCCGGTTCGCCAAGGTCCAGGACGAGGGGTTCCACAAGAACGTCACGTTCGGCTGGGTGTTCTACGCCTGGTTGTTCGCGGCGAACGGCGCGGCCGGCATCTTCCTCGTCCGCGCCGCGTTGCCCGGTGACCCGACGGCCGAGACCGGCGTCGTCGAGGCGATCATCGCCGCCCTCGGGTTCGTCGGCCTGCTGCTCATCGTCGTGTCGCAGACCCGCATCAACAGCCTGAACTACTACCTGGCGTCGTCGAACTGGGAGCGGCTGCTCACCAACCTGACCGGCCTGCGCCTCCGGCGGGTCGCCTGGGTCGTCGTCACCACGGTCGTGGTCTTCCTGCTCATGCTCACGAACGTCTTCAGCTACCTGCAGCAGGCGCTGAGCTGGCAGGGCGTCTTCCTCGTGGCCTGGGTCGGCATCGCGCTCACCCACTTCGCCCTGGTGCGCGAGGACCGGGACACCCCGGAGTTCCGCGCCACCCGGCTGCCGAAGGTCACCTGGGGCCTGGCGGTGTGGGTCGTGTCCGCCGGCGTCGGCATCTTCCTGCTCGAGACCACGTCCGTCCCGGCGCTGTTCACCGCCGCCGCCCAGGTGGTCGCTCTCGTCCTCAGCGTCGTCCTCTACGCGGTCGTGGTGACGGTGCTGCCGCCGCGGGTCCGCACGGGGCTGGACCCGCGCCAGGAGGTGCCCGACGCCGCGAGCACGTGGATCGAGTGCCACGTGTGCGAGGACTCCTACGTGGCCGCGGAGATGGACCGCGACCCCGGGGCCGACGACGCGCCGGTGTGCGACGCGTGCGCAACGGGACACCGTCGGGCCCACCAGCGGGCCTGACGGTGCGCTCACCGGCGGCCGGAGCCGGTCGCCGGTGAGTTGCCCGTCGCTCTTGATGTGACACGCGCCCCATGCCACACTCTCTACATACAAAAATGCATGCAGAAGGGATCCCGCGATGACGGACACCGCCTCGGCGCCCACCACCGTGAGGCCGCTGTCGATCGCCAGCCCCGAGCACGTCGAGGCCTCGGACTTCCTGGCCTACGAGGCTGAGCTGCTCGACGACCTCCGCGAGCGCGAGTGGCTGGAGACGATGGTCAGCAGGGACGTCGTCTACCAGCTGCCGCTCCGGGAGACCGTCGAGCGGGCCCGGGGGCGCGGTTTCGTCGAGGGCACCTATCACCTCAACGAGAACCACGGGTCCCTGGGCAGCAAGGTCGCCCGGAACGAGACCACCTACGCCTGGGCGGAGGACCCGCCCTCGCGGCTGCGGCACTTCGTCACCAACGTGCGGGTCCGGCGGCACGCCGACGCCGACAAGCTCCTGGTCCGCAGCAACGTGCTGATCTACCGCACCCGCCAGGACCAGACCACCCCCCAGATCCTCGCCGGCGAGCGGCACGACGTCCTCCGTCGCGAGGAGGGCGGGCTGCGCCTGCTGGAACGGGTCGTCTACCTGGACCTCACCGTCATCGGGACGCACAACCTGTCCCTCTTCTTCTGACCCACCTCCACCGACTCCGCGGCCCCTCGAGGAGAGCGACATGACCGAGATCGTCGAGCGCCCGGCCACCCCGGCCGACCCCGCCCTGCACCCGCAGGTCGACCGCCTGCTCACCCAGCTGGACGACGGGCTGCCCAAGGGCCAGGTCCCGGCCACGCTGTTCGGCAACCCGCACGTCTACCAGCAGGAGCTGCGCAGCGTCTTCGGCCGCTGCTGGGTGTTCATGGCGCACGAGTCCGAGGTCGCGGCCAACGGCGACTACGTCGTCCGCAAGATCGGTGAGGACAACTTCATCGTCTCCCGCGACGAGAAGGGCGAGCTGCACGTCCTCTTCGACGCCTGCCGGCACCGCGGCGTGCAGGTCTGCCGCGCCGACTCGGGCAACACCTCGCACTTCCGCTGCCCGTACCACGGCTGGACGTACTCCACCGACGGCTCCCTGGTCGGCGCCCCGCTGTGGCGCAACGCCTTCGGCGGCATGGACAAGGGCAAGAACGGCCTGGTCCCGGCGGCACAGGTGTCGACCTACCTCGGCCTGGTCTTCGCCACGCTCGACCCGACGGCACCGCCGCTGGAGGAGTACCTCGGCGGCATGTCCTGGTACCTCGACCTGATCTTCGGCCTGGACGCCGAGGGCCTGGAGGTGCTCGGTGCGCCGCAGCGGTTCGTCGTCGACGCCAACTGGAAGTCGGGGGCCGACAACTTCTCCGGCGACGACTACCACCTGGGCACCCTGCACCGGTCGGTCTGGGAGATCGGCGCCTTTCCGGTGCCCTTCCGCGAGAACATGATGGGCTACCACATCCAGGCGGCCCCCGGACACTCGCTGTCGTTCTCGATGGCGCCGGACGAGGACGAGCCCGGCCCCCGGTTCTTCGGCTTCCCCGAGGACCTCGCCGACACCTTCGACACCAGCCGGATCAGCCAGCACCAGCTCGACATCGCGCGCCGGTCCCGGGTCTTCGTGGGCAACGTCTTCCCGAACTTCTCGATCCTCGCGCTGCCCATGACCGAGGACGGCAGCGCCCACCCGCCGACCGGGATCATCACGATCCGCACCTGGCAGCCGAAGGGGCCCGGCCAGATCGAGATCTGGAACTGGTTCCTCGGCTACAAGCGCATGACCCAACAGCAGAAGGACCGCGCCTACCGCGCCGGCCTCGGCACCTTCTCGGTCGGCGGCGCCTTCGAGATGGACGACACCGAGCCGTGGATCACCGTCGGCCGCACCGGCCGCTCGGTCGCCGCGGAGGTGCTCGACTTCCAGCTCAACTACGAGATGGGCCTGCCCGGGATCGGCATCTCCACCCGCGTGACGGACTGGCCCGGCCCCGGCATCGCGTACTGGACCCGCTACGAGGAGGGCGTCCAGCGCAACCTCTACCGCTACTACGCGGCCATCATGCGCGCCCGTCCCGGCGACTGGCCGGACCTGCCGCCGGAGTGAGCCGGCGCGAGCCGCACGTGGACCGCAGGTCGGCACTGGGGAGGGACGCATGAGCAGCACCGGGTGGACCGCGGGGGTCCTGGACCGCTACCGGTCCGGGGGCCTCGCCGGCCGGCTCACGCCGGGGTCGTCGCCGGCCGTGGTCGTCGTGGACCTGCAGGACGGGTTCACCGACCCTGCCTGCGGGCCCGGCTTCGAGCTCGGCCCGGTCGTGGCCGGCACCCGGCGCCTCCTGGACGCCGCCCGGGCGGCCGGTGTGCCGGTGCTGTTCACGACGATCGCGTTCCCAGCCGCTGCGCGGAGCACCTGGCTGCGCAAGATGCCGGTCCTCGCCGAGCTGGTCGAGGGCAGCGGCCGGGAGCGGATAGACCCGCGCCTCGCGCCCCGCGCCGGGGAGCCGGTGCTGGTCAAGCAGAACGCCTCGGCGTTCGCCGGCACCGAGCTCGCCGGCGTCCTCGCAGGGTACGGCGCCGACAGCCTGATCGTCTGCGGCGCGACCACCTCGGGGTGCGTGCGGGCGACGGTGGTCGACGCGTGCGCCGCCGACCTGCCGACGTTCGTCGTCCGGGAGTGCGTCGGCGACCGGGAGCACGGGCCGCACGACGCCGCCCTGCTCGACCTCGACGCCAAGTACGCCGACGTGATCTCCCTGGACCGGGCGCTGGAGCTGTTGGCCGCCGTGCCGGCCGGCAGAGGTGTGCGATGAGCGCGCCGGCCGCGCCCACCGTGCCCGCCGCCCAGGCCCTGCTGTACCGGGCGGCCGGCGACCTCGCCCCCGCGCGGACGCTGCCCGGCGGCCCGGCCCGGCTGGTGGTCCCCGGCGTCGAGTCGCCGGAGTGGGGTCTCGCCGACGAGCGGCGCCTGGGCTTCCTCGCCGGCGACGCCGTCGACGGCGTCGTGGACGCGCTGGCCGCGGCCGGCCTGCGCGGCCGTGGGGGCGCCGGCTTCCCCGCCCACGTCAAGTGGCGCACCGTCGCCGACGCCTCCGGCCCGACCGTCGTCGTCGCCAACGGCCACGAGGGTGAGCCGGCGTCGGCCAAGGACCGCTGGCTGCTCACCCGCCGCCCGCACCTGGTGCTCGACGGGCTGCTGCTCGCCGCGCGGGTCGTCGGAGCCGACCGGGCGGTCGTCTACGTGTCCTCGGCCGACAGCGTCGCCGCCGCGCGGCGTGCCGTCGCCGAGGTGGCCGCGGCCGGCCTGGTCCCCGACGGGGTCCGGCTCGAGGTCTTCCGGACGACGGAGGCCTACGTCGCCGGCGAGGAGAGCGCGGTCTGCCGGGCGATCAACGGCGGCCCAGCGCTGCCGCTGGCCAAGCCGCCCCGGGTCTTCGAGAGCGGGGTCGACGGCCGGCCCACCCTGGTGTCCAACGTCGAGACGCTCGCGCAGGCCGCCTGGATCGTGCGCCACGGAGCGCGGGCGTTCCGCTCCGCCGGCACCGACGACTCCGCAGGGACGGCGCTGTTCACCCTCACCGGCGCCGGCGTGGACGGCGCCGTCGTGGAGGCGCCGCTGGGCAGCACCGTCGGCGAGCTGTTCGCGGCCGGGGGCGCCCCCCTGGAGGACCCGAGGGGGCTGCTCATGGGCGGCTGGTTCGGCGGGGTCCTGCACGGCGACCTGTCCGGGCTGGCCTGCTCGCACGCGGAGGTGGCGGCCGTCGGCAGCGGGCTCGGCTGTGCCTCGATCACCGCCCTGGGGCCCGGCGACGACGTCCTCGCCGTCGCCACCGAGCTCAGCGGCTGGTACGCCGCGGAGTCCGCCCGCCAGTGCGGCGTCTGCCGCAACGGCACCAAGGCCATCCACGCCACGCTCACCGCGCTGAGCGACGGGGACGCCGATCCCGAGCACCGGGAGAAGCTCGCCCGCTGGGGGACCACTCTCCCCGGCCGCGGTGCCTGCTCCTTCCTCGACGGCGCGGCGACGCTCGCCCGCAGCGTCGTCGCCTCCCTGACCGCACCAACGCACGGCCACTGAACGGAGAGACGCGATGCGAGTCGTCCTGGACGCCACCCGGTGCGAGGCCTACGGGGCCTGCGCCGATCACTGCCCGAGCCTGTTCGCGCTCGATGAGTGGGGCTACGCCTCGGTCATCGGCGACGGCTCCGTGCCGGCCGGCGAGGAGCAGAACGTGCGGGCCGCCGCCCACGCCTGCCCCGAGAAGGCGATCGCGGTCCTCGACTGAACGAGGACCCCTCCGCCCGACGGCAGCACACGAGAGAAGGACATCCGTTGGACCTGGAACTCACCGGCGGGACCGCCCTGGTCACCGCCGCCTCCCGCGGGATCGGCCGGGCCGTCACCGAGCGGCTGGCCGAGGAGGGCATGACCGTCGTCGCGGGCGCCCGCACGGCCGGCCGCGAGCCGGAGAAGCTGGGCGCGGGGGTCATCCAGCCGCAGGTCAGCGACCTGGCCGACGCCGAGCAGACCGCGGCCCTGGTCGACACGGTCGTCGCCGAGCACGGCCGGCTCGACGTGCTCGTCCTCAACACCCCCGGCCCGCGGATCGTGCCGGCGCTCGACACCACCTGGGCCGACTGGGCGGCCGCGCACGACCTGCTCCTGCGGCCGGTCGTCCAGCTCGCGGTGGCCGGCGGGCGGCAGATGCGCGCGCAGGGCAGCGGCACGATCGTGCTGCTCAGCTCCACCTGGGTGCGCCAGCCGGCCGCGGGCGGGGTGCTGTCGGCGTCCTACCGCTCGGCGGCGGCCGCCCTGGTCAAGACCCTGGCCGCGGAGCTGGCCCCGCACGGGGTCCGCGTCGTCCACGTCATGCCCGGGGCCACCGGAACCGACCGGATGCAGGCCATCGTCGAGAGCAAGGCGGCGAGGAACGGCACCACCACGGACGACGAGGTCGCCGCGGTGGTCAGGGACATCCCCCTGGGCCGGTGGGCGGAGGCCCGCGAGATCGCCG
The DNA here is from genome assembly GCF_051383635.1 of Geodermatophilus sp. CPCC 205506. Lineage (NCBI taxonomy): Bacteria > Bacillati > Actinomycetota > Actinomycetes > Geodermatophilales > Geodermatophilaceae > Geodermatophilus > Geodermatophilus sp. CPCC 205506. The sequence goes on from NZ_JALPKP010000014.1 coordinate 27,830, forward strand.
ACGTCGTCGCCTTCGCCGCCTCCCCCCGCGCCGGGTTCATGACCGGGTCGGCCGTCGTCGTCGACGGCGGCGCGGTCCGCGCCACCTACTGACCACCAGCACCACCGAGAGAGGACGTCATGCCCAGGACCCTGACCGAGAACTTCGTCGAGCAGTTCCGGCTCTGCAACGTGCAGCCCAGCGAGACCGTCGGCATCATCGCCGAGCTCGGGCAGAAGGACGAGTACGTGGCCGCCGCCGTCGCGGCCGCCCGCCAGCTGGGCGCCAGCGCGCTGGTCCTGCACGCCTCGAGCCTGTCCAACCCGATGCTGCCCCCGTACGCCCCCGACGGCCGCGAGGTCCCGGCCCTGCTGGCCGCCGCCGGTGAGTGCGACTTCGTCGTCGACGTCACCGTCGGCGGTCTGATCCACTCCGACGTCCGCACCCGGATCACCGGCAACGGCAAGCGGATGCTGTTCGTGGCCGAGCCCAACGACGTCCTCGAGCGGCTGATGGGCGGCCCGGAGCTGCGCACGGCCGTCGAGGGCGGCGGCCGCAGGCTGCGGGCCGGCAGCACCCTCCACGTCACCAGCGCGGCCGGCACCGACCTCACCGCGGACATCTCCGGAGAGGACCTGCCGATCACCCACCAGTGGGGCTACGTCGACGAGCCCGGCCGGTGGGACCACTGGCCCAGCGGCTTCGTCGCCTGCTTCCCGAGGGACCGCTCGGCCGAGGGGCGGATCGTCCTGCAGCCGGGTGACGCCCTCATCCCGTGGCAGCGCTACGTCCGCGAGACGGTCACCATCGAGGTCGCCAAGGGCTTCATCACCGGCGTGACCGGGGACGGCGCCGACGCGCACCTGCTGCGCGACTACTTCGACAGCTGGGAGGACCCCGAGGTGTGGGCGCTCTCCCACATGGGCTGGGGCCTGCTCCCGCCGGCCCGGTGGTCGGCCTTCGACGTCTACGACCCGCGCAGCCTGTACGGGCAGGAGCTCCGCTCCACGGCGGGCAACTTCATGTGGTCGACCGGGTCGAACCGGTTCGCCGACCGCGAGACCCCGGCGCACCTCGACGTCCCGATGCGCAATTGCACCGTCGAGATCGACGACGTGGCCGTCGTGCGGAACGGGAAGCTGGTGGAGGGCTGACATGGACCGGTCGACCCTCGAGAACGCGATCCTCGCGCTGGCCCGGGACCCCGAACTGCTCGAGCGGGTGCGCAGCAACCCCGACGCCGCGGCCGCGACGCTCGGCCTGGACGCCTCCTGGGCCCGGGCGATCGTCGACGGCGACCGGGACCGGCTGCGCTCGGCCGGCGTGAACGACGGCATCACCATCCTGGTGAGCCGCTGGTTCAAGGACGACCTCGGTGACTCGGCCAGCCAGGGCGCCTTCGTCGTCGACGAGTCCTCGCCGCTGCCCCCGGCCGACGTCCCGGACGGGCTGGTCTTCGCCGGTGGGTGCTCGCACGTGCCGGACCTGCTGGCCCGGCCCGAGATCGACCCGGCCGACGGCGTCGACCGGCTGCTCGGCGGCTACCGCCGGCTCGCCGAGGACCTCGCTGCGGCGCAGCCCGACGTCGTCCTGGTGACGGCGGACTGCCACTTCCAGAGCTTCGAGACCCAGCACTTCGTGATCGGCGACGGCGCGGCGCACCGGGGGTCGATGGAGTTCTTCAAGCGGCCTGACCTGGACCTCCAGCTCACCGGCATGCCGGCGCTGGCCGCGGCGATGGCCGAGGCGGTGCGGGCGGCCGGCCAGGAGGTGGAGCTGGCCGAGCGGGTCGACCTCGACCACGGGCTGATCGTGCCGCTCCGGCTGCTGCTGCCCCGGCCGGACCTGCCGGTGATCCCGATCATCACCCAGCCGGCGCGCAGCTTCTCGCCGTTCGGGGCCCGGGCCTTCGGGCAGGCGCTGCGCACGGTGATCACGGACTCCGGCCTGCGCGTGGCCGTGCTCGCCACCGGCGGGCTGTCGCACTGGCTGGACCCCGGCAAGTTCGGCGGGGTGGACGTCGGGTTCGACACCTACCTGCTGCAGATGCTGCAGGCCGGGCGCGGGCTGGACCTCGCCTCGCTGGAGCCCTACCCGCTGCTCGACCACGGTCAGTACGAGTTCCTCAACTGGCTGATCATGCTGGGCATCGTGGGCCCGGGCGTGCGGGGCGAGGTCTACGCGTACGAGCCCATGGAGGCCTCCGGCGGTGGCTGGACGGTCGTGCACATGGACCTCGCGGCCGCCCGGGGCGCCGATGCTGGCGCCGGCCGCACCGCCGTCCCGGCGGGGGTGTGACGGTGGGCGGGACGACCAGCTGCCTCCGCGTGGGGGTCACGCAGTGGCACGCCACGACCGACGTGGCCGCAAACCTGGCGGTCGCCCTCGACCTGGTGGGCCGGGCCGCCGCCGACGGGGCGCGGCTGGTCGTCCTGCCCGAGAACGGCCTGATGCTGGGCACCAACGCCCAGATGCGGGCGCGGCTGCTGCGCGAGGACGGCCCCGAGATCCGGGCGCTGGGCGAGGCCGCGGCCGCGCACGGCGTCACGGTGGTGCTCGGCGGGATGAAGAACGCCACCGCCGACGGTGTCTTCAACTCCGCGATCGCGATCGGCCCCGACGGGCTCGTCGCCGGCCGCTACGACAAGATCCACCTGTTCGACGCGCGGGTGGGCGGTCAGTCGTTCGAGGCCAGCAGCGTCGAGCAGGCCGGGAGCGAGCCGGTGCTGCTCGACGTCGACGGGACGACGGTGGGACTGACGATCTGCTACGACGTCCGCTTCCCCGAGCTGTCCCGGGCGCTGGCGACGGCCGGCGCGGAGGTGCTGCTCGTCCCCGCGGCGTTCACGCACCCGACCGGGCGGGCGCACTGGCACACCCTGCTGCGCGCCCGCGCGATAGAGAACGGCTGCTACGTGGTGGCACCGGCGACGGTCCGGTCCCCCGAGGGGCCCGGGCACGACGCCTTCGAGACCTACGGGCACGCGCTGGTGGTCTCCCCGTGGGGCGAGGTGCTCCTCGACCTCGAGGAGCGGACCCCCGCCGTCGCCGTGGTCGAGCTCGACCTGACCACGGTGCGGGAGGTCCGCACCGCGCTGCCGGTGCTGGCTGGTACGAAGCCTGCGGCCTACCGCACGGCCCCACGGACGATCGCCGTCCCGATCCTGGAGGAGCAACGATGAGCCACGACGGTCCACCGGCCGGCACGGGGCGACCCGACGCCGCCGCGGCAACGGACCCCGAGGACCTCGCGGCGGGGGTCACCGAGGCGGGGGAGTGGTTCGGCATCGGGAACGAGTTCACCGGGGTGCGGGTCCGCAAGGTGTGGACCCGCAACGGCGAGCGGCTGGAGCTGCACGTCCCGGCGCGGAACCACCGCATCCTGCTCGACGCGATGCAGCTGGAGATCGTCGCCGCGCAGGACCCGTCGGCGTTCACCCGGCTGTTCCAGCGGCAGCTGGGCTCGGACGAGTCGGACGCGGCGCTGTGAGCACGACCAAGCGCCCCGGCACGGCGGTCGACGACCTCGTCGGTGCACTGCGGGAGCGCATCGTGTCGGGCGAGCTGCCGCCCGGCCTGCGGCTGTCGCAGCAGCAGCTGGCCGAGGACATGCAGGTCTCCCGCACCCCGCTCCGCGAGGCCCTGCAGCGGCTGGCGACCGAGGGCCTGGTCGTCACCCAGGTCAACCGCGGGATGGTGGTCGCGCCGGCGCCGCTCAGTGACGTGGAGGGCTCCTACGCACTCCGCCTGCTCGTCGAGCCGGCGATCGTCTCCGCCGTCGTCGGGACGGTGACCGAGGACGACATCGAGCGGATGACCGCCGCGCTCGCCGCCATGGAGCGGCCGGGGGCCTCCACCCGGGAGTTCCAGGCGGCGCACCTCGACTACCACCAGGTGCTGCTGAGCAGGTATCCACAGCAGGCCTGCGAACTGATCCGGCAGCTGCACACGCGCATCAACCGGCACCAGCGGATCTACTTCTCGCGGCCGCCGGCGGTCGCGGACTTCACCTGGCTGGACCGGATCTTCCTGGACGCCGTGCGGGACCGGGACGGCGACCTCGCCCGGCACCTGCTGGAGTTCCACCTGCTGGACGCGGCGATCGGTCTGGTCGCGGAGGTGGAACCCGAGCACCGCTACGACTCGCTGCGGGTCACCCTCTCCGGGATGGGCGTGGAGGTCGAGGGGCTCGACCGCGACGACCTGCGCCGGCCGGCGTCGCTGCGCTGGCTGCGCGCCACGCCGCCGGGCCTCCCGGAGCTGAAGACCTCGAACCTCGAGTACACCGGCGCGGGCTAGCCCCGCCCTCCCCCCGGTTCCACAGCACGGGCCAGCGCCCCCTCGGGGCGCTCCCACCCGTACCCACGACCAGGCGGCGCCCCTGCGGTCCGCGGAACGGAGTTCCATGACCACCCGTCGTGTCGGTCTCATCGTGCCCAGCTCGAACACCACGATGGAGACCGAGATCCCGGCGATCCTGCGGGCCCGCGCGGAGCTGCGCCCCGACGAGGAGTTCACCTTCCACTCCTCGCGGATGCGGATGAAGCACGTGAGCCCGGCGGAGCTCGCCGCCATGGACGCCGACTCGCTCCGTTGCGCCGCCGAGCTCGCCGACGCCCGCGTCGACGTCATGGCCTACGCCTGCCTTGTGGCGATCATGGCGCAGGGCCTGGGCTACCACCGCAGCTCCCAGGAGAAGCTGGCCGCACAGGCCGAGGCCGAGAGCGGCAGCGCCGTGCCGGTGGTCTCCTCCGCCGGCGCCCTGGTCGAGGGCCTGCACCACCTGGGCGCCGAGAAGGTGGCGGTGATCGCCCCGTACATGAAGCCGCTGACCGCGACCGTCTGCGGCTACCTCGAGCACGAGGGCGTGGAGGTCGTCGACTCGCTCAGCCTGGAGGTGCCCGACAACCTCGCGGTCGGCCGGCTCGACCCCACCCGCCTGGTCGACCTCGCGCAGCGGGTGGACACCTCGGGCGCCGACGCGCTGGTGCTCAGCGCCTGCGTGCAGATGCCGTCGCTGGCCGTGCTCGACGCGGTGCAGCAGCAGTTCGACATCCCGGTCGTCTCCGCCGCGGCGGCGACGGTCTGGCGCATCCTCACCGATCTCGGCCTGGACCCGGTCGCCCCGCGCGCCGGTGCCCTGCTGGCCGGTCGCTGACCCCACACCCTGGGAGGACCGACATGGGAGCACTCGACGGCAAGGTCGTCGTCTTCACGGGAGCCGGCGCCGGCATCGGCGCGGCCGTCGTCCGCCGGTACGTCGCCGAGGGCGCGCGGGTCGTCGCCGTCGACGTCTCCGCGGGCGTCAAGGAGCTCGCCGACGAGCTGGGGGAGGCGGTCCTCCCCGTCGTCACCGACGTCCGGTCGTGGGAGGGCAACGTCGACGCGGCGACGGCGGCGGTCGACCGCTGGGGCCGGATCGACGTCTTCGTCGGCAACGCCGGGATCACCGACGGCGCCCGCCCGCTCGAGCAGATCCCCGGGGAGCACCTCACCGCGGCCTTCGACGAGCTCATGGGCGTCAACGTGCTCGCGCCGATGCTGGGCGTCCGCGCCTGCCTCGGCCAGCTGATCGCCACGCGCGGCGCGGTCATCCTCACCGGCTCGTTCGCCAGCACCAACGCCGCCGGGGGCGGGGCCCTGTACACGGCGTCCAAGCACGCGGTCCACGGCCTGATCCGGCAGCTGGCCTACGAGCTGGCGCCCGACGTCCGGGTCAACGGCGTCGCCCCCGGTGTGGCGCCCACCCGGCTGCGCGGGACCGCGGCCCTCGGCCAGGAGGCGAGCGACTCCGTCCTCCAGGGCACCGAGCGGGCGCTGCCGCTGCAGGAGGTCGCGGGTGTGGACGCCTACAACGGCGTCTTCACGCTGCTCGCCTCGGCGGAGGCCGACGCGATGACCGGCTCCCTGGTGACCGTCGACAGCGGCCTGTCCGTCCGCGGCATCGCCCGCCCGGGCGGCCGGGTCTGACCCGGGCGCCCGCCGCGGAGCTGGCCGAGGCCGGCGTGCCGGTCATGACCATCGGCTCCGCGCAGGCCCCGGGACCGGGTCTACGACGCCATCCACACCGCCTACTTCGCCGCCCGGCACATCTGAGAGGACGACTCCCGTGCAGACGATCGCACCGCAGACCACCGCCCCCGTCGTCGGCGTCGCCCTCCCCGAGCCGCTGCGCGAACAGCTGCGGGCGGTCGCCGGCCCCGACACCGCCTGGTGGGCGGCCGACTCCGTCGCCGACGCCCGGGCCGCCTTGACGTCGGCGGAACCGACGGTCGCCCCGGCGGTGGTCCTGGTCAGCTACGACTGGCGGGAGGCGTGGTCGGTCCTGACGCTGCTCAGCCGGCTGTTCGCGCTCCCCGGCGGGGTGACCAGCCGGGCGCTGCTGGTCACCGAGGCGCCCAGGTCGAGCCTGCCGGTCTGCCTCGCCGACGAGCCGCGCCTGGACGTCGTTGCCCCGGACGCGGCCCAGACGGCCCTCCGGACCCTGCTCGACCGGTCCTCCTGACCGTTCGTCCACCACCCCAGTGAGGAGTGCAGTGAAACCACCGCCGTTCATCTATGAGGATCCCCGCACGGTCGACGCGGCCCTCGCCCTCCTGGCCGAGCACCGGGACGACGCGACGCTGCTCGCCGGGGGACAGAGCCTCGTGCCGCTGCTCACCATGCGCCTGGCCCGACCGGAGGTGGTCGTCGATCTCAACCGGGTCGAGGGACTGGACCGGATCCGGATCTCCGACGACGCCGTCCGCCTGGGGGCGACGGTCCGGCTCAGCACCGTCGAGGCCGATCCCGGGGTCTCGGCGGCGCTGCCGGTGCTGGCCGAGGCGGCGTCGTTCGTCGCTCACCCGCAGATCCGGGCCCGCTCCACGATCGGGGGCACGCTCTGCCACGCCGACCCGACGGCGGAGATGCCGACCGTGGCGGTGGCCCTGGGCGCCCACGTGCACCTCCGCTCGCAGGCCGGGGTCCGCACCGTTGCGGCCGAGGAGTTCTTCGAGTCGGTCTTCCTCACCGCCAAGCAGCCTGACGAGCTGCTCGAGTCCGTCGACTTCCCGCGCCGGTCCGGGATGACGTTCGTCTACAGCGAGGTCGCCCGCCGGCGGCACGGCGACTTCCCCTACGTGGGCCTCTGCCTCGGCGTCGCCCGCGACGGCGGTGTGGTGACGGCGGCCCGCGCGGCCGCCTCGGGAGTGGCCGACCGGCCGCTGCGGCTGGCCGCGCTGGAGACGGCCCTGGTCGGCCGGTCGCTGGCCGCTGCGGTGGAGGACGCGGCAGCCGCGGCGGCCGCCGAGGTGGACCCGCCGGCGGACGCGCACGGCTCGGCGGCGTTCCGGCGCGGCCTGCTCCGCACCCTGGTACGGCGGCTGGCCGCCCGACTCGAGGAGACCCGATGAGCGAGACGGTCCGCACCGTGACGGTCACGGTGAACGACGACGTCCGGACGGCGGAGGTGCCGGCTCGGATGCTGCTGAGCGACTTCCTGCGGCACCGGGTCCGGCTCACCGGCACCCATGTCGGCTGCGAGCAGGGGGTCTGCGGCGCCTGCACCGTGATGGTCGACGGAGCGGCGGTGCGTTCCTGCCTGATGTTCGCCGTCCAGGTCGACGGCTGCAGGGTGGAAACGGTGGAGTCGGTGGCTCTCGACGGCGAGCTCTCCGGCTTCCAGGCCGCGATGAAGGAGCACCACGGACTCCAGTGCGGCTTCTGTACCCCCGGGATCGTCATGAGCGTGACCGCCGCGGAGCGCAACGGCGAGAGTCTCGAACGCACGGAGGACGCCGTGCTCAACGGGCACGTCTGCCGGTGCACCGGCTACCAGGGCATCCGCGCGGCCATCCGCCAGCAGTGGCAGGGGGAGGAGTGACCGTGTCGATCGGACAGCAGGAGCCCGGGAGCACCGGGCTGATCGGTGCGCCGGTGACGAGGGTCCAGGACGACCGCATGCTCCGCGGCTCCGGGTGGTACGTCGACGACCTCGACGAGGCCGGCACCCTGCACGCCGCGCTGGTGCGCAGCCCCGTGGCGCACGGTCGGGTCATCGGGTACGACGCCTCGGCGGCGCTCGCCCTCGAGGGTGTGGCGCTGGTGCTGGGTCCCAAGGAGCTCGAGGAGTTGCTCGCGCCCCTTCCGCATCCGTGGCTCATCCCAGGGCAGCAGATCACCGACGTCCGCCTGGTGGAGAGCGTCGCCCGTTACGTCGGGCAGCCGCTGGCCGTCGTCGTCGCGCGGACCCGGGCGGAGGCCGAAGACGCCGCGGAACTGGTCGACGTCGAGTTCGAGGAGCTCGGTGTCGTGTCGTCGTTGCGCGAGGCCCGCCGCGACGGTGCCCCGCTCGTCCATCCCGAGTTCGGCGTCAACCGGGTGGGCGCCATCCACTTCGGCGACCCGCTGCCGGACCTCGAGGCGTCGTTCGCGGAAGCCGCCCTGGTGGTCGACCGGGTCTTCACCGTCCCCCGGGTGGCCCACAACCCGATGGAGCCCCGAGGGCTGGTGGCCGAGTACCAGCGCGCCACCGGCCGCCTCGACGTCGTCTCCAGCACGCAGGTGCCGCACCTGGTCCGCCAGGAGCTCGGCCGGGCACTCGGCCTGCGCGCCGACTCCGTGCACGTCGTCGCGCCGGACGTGGGCGGTGCGTTCGGGCAGAAGACGTCGCTGTTCCCGGACGAGGCGATGGTCTGCGCCGCCGCCAAGGTGCTCGGCCGGCGGGTGAAGTGGATCGAGGACCGGGCGGAGAGCCTGACGGTCGCGTACCAGGGCCGCGGTCAGGAGAGCCGCGGGCGACTCGCCGTCGCGGCGGACGGGACGTTCCTGGCGCTGCACGTCGACATCCACGGCGACATCGGCGCGTTCCCGAGCACCGGCACGGGTGGCGCGGGGCCGTTCATGGTGTCGGCCCTCATGGCCGAGGGCCCGTACCGGTTCCCTCTGGCCGGGAGCACGGTGACCGCCTGGTACACCAACGCCACCCCGACCGGCGCGTTCCGCGGCTACGGAATGCAGGAGACCACGTTCATCCGTGAGCGCCTGGTCGACGAGGCGGCCCGGTTGCTGGGCGCCGATCCGGTCCAGTTGCGTCGGCGGAACATGCTCACCGCCGCCGAGCTGCCGTTCGTGACCCGGCTCCAGATGCCGTACGACAACGGCGACTATCCCGGCGCGCTGGACCGGGCGGATGCGATGGCCACGGACCGTGCGAGGCCGTCGGCCGGCCGCGTGCGCCGCGGGGTCGGCCTCGCGTCGATGACCGAGATCACCGGCTACGCGCCCACGGCGCTGCAGGAGGCGTTCGGTATCCACTGGACGACGTGGGACTCCGCCCGCATCCGGGTGAACGAGGACGGCACGGTCACCGTCCACTCGGGGGTCACGTCGGTCGGGCAAGGGATCGAGACGTCCCTGGCTCAGGTTGCCGCCGAACGCATGGGGGTGCCGCTCTCCTGGGTCACGGTGCAGCTCGGCGACACCTCGACCGCGCAGTTCAACAACATGGGCTCGCAGGCCAGTCGGGGGCTCACGGTCGCGGGCGCGGCGTTGTGGCAGGCCGCGGCGCGGCTGCGCGAGCGGATGGACGCCCTCGCCGCCGCCCACCTCCAGGTGGAGGCCGATGGCGTCCGCCTGGACGGCGACGCCTACGTCACGGCCGATGGACGGCGGGCGCTCTGGCGAGACATCGCACACCGGGGCTGGATGGGCTGGGGCCGTCGGCCCGACGACCCGATCGCGCTGGAGGAGACCGTCGAGTACGACCCTCCCAGCATCACCTACGGCTACGCGACGCACGGCGCCGAGGTGGCTGTCGACCTCGACACCGGGCGGGTCACCGTCGAGGACTACTGGCTGGTGCACGACGCCGGCCGGGTGGTCAACCCGCTCATCGTGGCCGGCCAGATGACCGGTGGCGTGGCGATGGGCATCGGCGCGACGCTGCTGGAGGAGGTCTCCTACTCCGACACCGGCCAGCCGACCGCCACCACGTACCTCGACTACCTGCTGCCCATCTCCGAAGACGTGCCGGACGTGGAGCAGCACCACGTCGAGACCGCCAGCGATGTCACGCCCGGCGGCTTCAAGGGCGCGGGGGAGAGCGGCCTGATCCCCCCGCCGGCGGCGATCATGAACGCCGTCGCGAACGCGGTGCCGGAGATTGCCGAGCGGCTGGTGGCCATCCCGCTGACCCCGTCGCGGCTGTGGGACCTGTTGGAGGAGGCGGGTCTGACCCGCTGAGGAGGTCGAGGGTCGCCCCGGTGGCCGGAGAGCCACCGGGGCTCCCAGGCCGGGCCCGTCGTTGTGACGGCGGGCACCCGATCGGTCTAGCGTCAGGCGTCATGGCCAGCACCACCGGCACCGCCCCGGCGACCCCGGGGACGGACCCAGCGGACGACCCCACCCCGGCGTCCGCACTCGACGGCACCACGTCCGACCTCGCCGCCTTCGAGGCGGCGCGCACCGAGAAGCGCCGGCTCCTGGAGGAGGCCGCGCAGGCCGCCCTCGGCTCCGGCGACGGGCTGCCGGTGGGCTGCACCGCCGGCGACGTCCCGGCCCTGCTGCAGCGCTACTACTGGAGCGAGCCGGCCGCCGAGGTGCTCGAGCAGGACCCGGCCGACCTCGCCGCCCTCGCCCTGGGCCACCTGCGGCTGGCCGAGGTGCGCCCGCAGGGCTCGGCCACCGTCGAGATCCAGCAGCTGCCCGCACGGTCGGGCGCCGGGGCCCGCTCGATGGTCCTCGTGGTCACCGACGACATGCCCTTCCTCGTCGACTCGGTGACCGCCGAGGTGGTCCGGCAGGGCTTCCGGCTGGAGCACGTCGTCCACCCGGTGGTCGTGGTGCGGCGCGACGTCACCGGCCGGATCCGCGCGTTCTGCGACAGCGCCGAGCCCGGCGCCTGCGGCGCCGACGCCCTCGCCGAGTCGTGGATGGCCGTCGTCCTGGACGGGCCGCTGGACGAGGAGGCCTCCGGCGACCTGGTGGCCGGCCTGCGGACGGTGCTCGCCGACGTCCGCGCGGTCGACGAGGACGCCGGTCGCATGCGCGCCCGCGCCCTGGAGCTGGCCGGCCGGCTGGCGGACCTGCCCCCGCGCGAGGACGGCGACCCGGCCGACGACCCCGCCGAGGCCGCGGAGCTGCTGCGCTGGCTGGCCGACGACAACTTCGTCTTCCTCGGGGCGCGCGACGTCGACCTGCTCCCCGCGCGCGGCCGGACGACGGTCCGCGCACTGCCGGGCAGCGGCCTCGGCGTGCTGCGCAGCGACGCCGACGTGACGGCCGCGCCCGAGGGCGCCGGCGGCCCGTCGCTGCTGGTGGTCACCAAGGCCGACAGCCGCTCGACGGTGCACCGCCGGGCCTGGCTGGACCTGGTCACCGTCACGCTGCCGGACGGCGACGGCGGCCCGGCCCGCCAGCACCGGCTGGTCGGCCTGTTCCCCGGCCCCGCCTACGCGCACGGCGTCCGCGAGGTGCCGCTGGTCCGCCGGCGGGTCGCCGAGGTGATCGAGCGCTCCGGCGTGCCGGCCGACAGCCACACCGGCAAGCAGCTGCTCGACGTCCTGGAGACCTATCCGCGCGACGAGCTCTTCCAGGTGGGCACCCCCGAGCTGCTGCCGGTCGCGCTGGCGGTGCTGCAGCTGCAGGAGCGCCGGCAGACCCGGCTGTTCCTGCGCCGCGACCCCGCCGACCGGTTCTGGTCGGCGATCGTCTACCTGCCCCGCGACCGGTACACGACCGAGGTGCGGCTGGCGATCCAGCAGCAGCTGCTGGAGCGGCTGGGTGGCAGCAGCATCGAGTACACCGCCCGGATCACCGAGTCGGTGCTGGCCCGGCTGCACTTCGTCGTCCGGCCGCCGGCCACCCGCCGCGGCCGGCCCGAGCTACCCGACGTCGACGTCCCGGCGCTGCAGGCGGCGCTGGCCGCCGTCGCCCGCAGCTGGACCGACGACCTCGCCGACGCGCTGGCCGCCCGCTACGGCGCCGACGCCGAGCGGCGGCTGGCCCGGGTCGCCGACGCCTTCCCCGCCGCCTACCAGGAGGACTTCGCCGCCGCGGTCGCGGTCGAGGACCTCGAGCGGCTCGACGCCCTGGCCGAGGGCGAGCTCGGCCTGCTGCTGCGGCGGCCGGCAACGGCCGCGGCGGAGCCACGGCTGGCCGTCTACCGCGTCGGCCGGCGGCTGCTGCTGTCCGACGTCCTGCCGATGCTGCAGCACATGGGCGTCGACGTCATCGACGAGCGGCCCTACGAGATCGACCGCATCGGCGCGCCGCTGGCCTGGATCTACGACTTCGGGCTCACCGCCCCCGGCGGCGAGCTGCCCTTCCCCGGCTCGCTGCCGGAGCGGTTCACCGAGGCGCTGTCCGCGGTGTGGCGGGGCGACGCCGAGGACGACGGGCTGGGCGCGCTGGTGCTGCTGGCCGGCCTCAACTGGCGGCAGGTGACGGTCGTCCGCGCCTACGTGCAGTGGCTGCGCCAGGCCGGGCTGCCGTTCGGGCAGGGGTACGTGGAGACGACGCTTGCCGCGCACCCGGACGTCGTCGCCCGGCTGGTGGCGCTGTTCGAGACCCGCTTCTCCCCGGGCCGCGACGCGGGGCGGGCCGCCCGCCAGGAGGAGCTGATCGCCTCGCTGCGCGAGGCGATCGGCCGGGTCGAGTCGCTCGACGCCGACCGCGTGCTCACCTCGCTCCTCGCCGCGGTCACCGCCACCCAGCGGACGACGTACTACGCGGGCGGTCCGCTGGCGCTCAAGCTGCACCCGGCCACCGTCCCCGACCTGCCCGAGCCGCGGCCGGCCCGCGAGGTCTGGGTGAGCTCGCCGCGGGTCACGGGCGTGCACCTGCGCTTCGGCGCCGTCGCCCGCGGTGGGCTGCGCTGGTCCGACCGGCACGAGGACCTCCGCACCGAGGTGCTGGGCCTGGTCAAGGCACAGATGGTGAAGAACACCGTCATCGTGCCGACCGGCGCCAAGGGCGGCTTCGTCGTCCGCCGGCCCCCGCCCGACGGCGCGAGCCGCGACGAGGTCCTCGCCGAGGGGCAGGCCTGCTACCGGCTGTTCATCGGCGCGCTGCTGTCCCTCACCGACAACCTGGTGGACGGGAAGGTCGTCCCGCCCGACCGCGTGGTCCGGCACGACGGCGACGACACCTACCTGGTGGTCGCCGCCGACAAGGGCACTGCGACCTTCTCCGACCTGGCCAACGCGGTGTCGCTGGAGCGCGGGTTCTGGCTCGGCGACGCCTTCGCCTCCGGCGGGTCGGTCGGGTACGACCACAAGGCCATGGGGATCACCGCCCGCGGCGCGTGGGAGTCGGTGACCCGCCACTTCCGCGAGCTCGACCTCGACGTGCAGAGCCAGGACTTCACGGTCGTCGGCGTCGGCGACATGTCCGGGGACGTCTTCGGCAACGGCATGCTGCTCTCGGAGCACATCCGGCTGGTCGCCGCCTTCGACCACCGGCACGTCTTCGTCGACCCCACGCCGGACGCGGCGGCCTCCTTCGCCGAGCGGCGCCGGCTGTTCGCGCTGCCGCGCTCGTCGTGGGCCGACTACGACCCCACGCTGATCAGCCCGGGCGGCGGCGTGTGGCCGCGGACGGTCAAGTCGATCCCGGTCAGCGAGCCCATGCGGACCGCCCTCGACCTGCCGGCCGACGTCGACACCCTCTCGCCGGTCGAGCTGATCCGCGCCGTCCTGCTGGCCCCGGCCGACCTGCTGTTCAACGGCGGCATCGGCACCTACGTCAAGGCCGCCACCGAGAGCGCGCTGGACGTGGGGGACAAGGCCAACGACGCCGTCCGGGTCGACGGCCGCGACCTGCGGGTCCGGGTGGTGGGGGAGGGCGGCAACCTCGGCCTCACCCAGCGCGGGCGGGTGGAGTACGCGCTGGCCGGGGGCCGGGTCAACACCGACGCGATCGACAACTCCGCGGGCGTGGACACCTCCGACCACGAGGTCAACATCAAGATCGCCCTGGACCGGGTGGTGGAGGCCGGCGAGCTGGACGCCGAGGGCCGGGCCGCGCTGCTGGGCGAGATGACCGACGAGGTCGCCGTCGCCGTCCTCACCGACAACCACGCGCAGAACGCCGCGCTGGCGGTCGAGACGACGTCGGCGCGCAGCCTGCTCGACGCCCACCAGCGCTACCTGCGGGCCCTGGAGCGCTCGGGGCGGCTGGTGCGCAGCGTGGAGGCGCTGCCCGACGACCGGGCGATCACCGAGCGGCGCCGCGACGGGCACGCGCTGACCGGCCCGGAGCTGTCGGTGCTGCTGGCCTACGCCAAGCTGGAGACCGGGGACGCCGTCCTCGCCTCCGACCTGCCCGACGACCCGTCGCTGGAGTCGCTGCTGGTCGGCTACTTCCCCACCGGGCTGCGCCGGCGCTTCCCGGCCGCGGTCACCGGCCACCCGCTGCGGCGGGAGATCGTCGCCACCGCGCTGACCAACCGCGCGGTGAACGTGGCCGGGGTGACGGGGCTGTTCCGGCTGGTCGAGGAGACCGGTGTGCCGCCGGCGGGCGTGGTGCGGGCGCACGCGGTGGCGCGGGCGGTCTTCGAGGTGGACCGGCTGTGGGACGCCGTCCGCCCGCTGGACAACCGCGTCTCCGCGGGCACCCAGGTCGAGCTGTGCACCGAGGCCACCCGGTTGGCCGAGCGGGCCACGCGGTGGCTGCTCGGGCTGCCGGAGCTGTCCGCCGAGCAGGGGGTGTCGGTCGCGGGGGTCAGCGACCGGTTCGCCGCGCCGGTCGCCGCCGTGCGGGCCGGGTTGCCGTCGTGGCTGCTCGGCGCGGAGGCCGCGGCGTACGCCGAGCGGGCGGCCCGGCTGGAGCAGGCCGGCGTGCCACCGGCCCTGGCCGGTGAGGTGGCGGCCGCGCCGCTGCTGCCGGTCGCGCTCGACCTCGCCGTCGTGGCCGAGCGGACCGGCGCCCCGATCGAGCTGGCCGGGCGGGTGCAGCAGTGCCTGGCCGAGCGGCTGGCGCTGGTGCCGCTGCGCGAGCTGGTGATCGCGCTGCCGCGCGACCGCCGCTGGCCCTCCATGGCCCGGGCCAGCCTGCGCGACGACCTGACCGGGGAGCAGGCCGCGCTCACCGCCGAGGTGCTGGCCGGCCGCCGCGCCGACACCGAGTCCGCCGGCGAGCTGGTGCGGCGCTGGTCGGGCGGCTGGGACAACGCCCAGCAGCGGGCGGCGGCCCAGCTCGTCGACATCGCGTCGGGGGACCGGCAGGAGCTGGCCGAGCTGCTGGTCGCCGTCCGGACGCTGCGCGGCCTGCGCCGCCGCACCTGAGAAGGGACCCTCCGCCCCACCACTCGCAGGCTCGCGGCGGGACCCTGCAGGGGCCTAGCAGGGCGGTGTCCAGGCGGGGTCGCGGCCGACGAGCCCGAGCGCGCGGTCCTGCAGCGGCGCGTCGTCCGGCACCTCGACCACCGGGCCGAAGACGACGACGCCCGGGCCGAAGGCGCCGGGCACCCGCATGACGTCGGGGATCTGCTGCAGGCCGGGCCACATGCGCTCGAGCTCCTCGGCGTCGATCGCGTCGTCCTGCCCGGTCGCGCGGGCGAGGTCCCAGCGGTGCAGCACCAGGTCGGCGCTGGCCACCTGGTCGACCATGTCGGCGCCCGCCATCGTGCCGGCGGGGCTCTCCGTCTGCCGGGTCGCCAGGGCGGGGTCGGCCAGGATCGCCTCCACCTCGGCGCGCGCCGTCCGGAAGGCCGCGAGCGGGTCGTCGTCCACGCTCGGGGCCGACGCCGGCGTCTGCCCGTAGGGGCGCAGCATCACGTGGTGCATGTCCACGATGTGCCGGACCACGTCCCGCGCGTCCCACTCCGCGCACGGCGACGGTCGGGACCAGTCGGCGTCGCCCACGGCGGCCACCGTCGCCTCGAAGGCGTCGGCGCGGCGCCGGTAGCGCTCGGTCACCGCGGCGAGGTGCTGCTCGGACACGGCTCGGGGCTCCTCGGTCATGCGGGTCAGACCGTTCCCCCGCGGCGGACTCATCGGTGGGGCGCGTCGAGATCGATCTGTCGCTGTCTAGTCCTTCCGCTAGAGAACGGCAGACGACCTCAGAGCGGCGGACGGCGCTCGCCGAAGCGGGTCGCCTGCTCGAAGGCGTGCCCCACCTCGAGCACCCGCCGGTCCGCCCGCGGCGCGGCCACGACCTGCAGGCCGACCGGCAGCCCGTCCGGCGTGAACCCGGCCGGCACGGACAGCGCCGGGCACCCGGTGGGCGTGATGAGGGTGCAGGCGCGCATCCACTCGAGGTAGTTCGCCAGCGGCACGCCGCCGATCTCGGTCGGGTACTCCTGCTCCACCGGGAAGGGCAGCACCTGGGTGGTCGGCGCCAGCAGGACGTCGTAGCGCTCGAAGAACGCGACCACCCGCTCGTACAGCGCGGTGTGCGTCATCTCCGCCCGGGCGACGTCGGCGCCCGACAGCTTCGCGCCCATCTCGGCGTTCCAGCGGATCGCCTCCTTGAGCTGGTCCGGGTGCTGCCGGGCGAGGTCGGAGAACGAGGCGTCGAACAGCCAGGCGCGCAGCGTGCCGAAGACGTCGTCGGCGCCGGAGAGGTCGGGGCAGTCGGGCGTCACCGTCGCGCCGAGCTCCTCGAACACTCCGACCGCCGCCCCGAGGACCGAGGTGATCGCCGGGTCCACCCGCACCCGTCCCCCGAGGTCCGGCGCCCAGGCCACCCGCAGCCCGTCCAGCCGCTCGGGCAGCGGCGCGGCGAACGGCGCGCCGGGGTCGTCCAGCGAGATGGGGACGCGCCGGTCGGGGCCGGCCACCGCCGACAGGGTCAGCGCCACGTCGGCCACCGTGCGGCCCATCGGGCCCTGCACCGACAGCTGGGACCAGCCGATCGGCGCCGGCCAGGTCGGGACCCGGCCCGGCGTCGGGCGCAGGCCCACGACGTTGCAGAACGCCGCCGGGTTGCGCAGCGAGCCGCCCATGTCACTGCCCTCGGCCAGCGGCACGAACCCCGCTGCCAGCGCCGCGGCCGCCCCGCCGCTGGACCCCCCGGCCGACAGCCCGTGCCGGTACGGGTTGTGGGTGGCGCCGAACAGGGTGTTGAAGGTGTGCGAGCCGGCCGCGAACTCCGGGGTGTTGGTCTTGCCCACCCGGATGGCGCCGGCCGCCCGCAGCCGGGCGACGACCAGCTCGTCCTCCGCCGGCACCGTGTCGACGTGCAGCGGGGACCCCCAGGTGGTGCGCATCCCCCCGGTGGCGTGCGTGTCCTTGTGCGCGACCGGCAGCCCGTGCAGCGGGCCGAGCGCCTCGCCCGCGGCCTGGGCGGCGTCGGCGGCGTCCGCGGCGGCGCGGGCACCCTCGGGGTCCAGCGTGACGACGGCGTTGACCCGCGGGTCGAGCCGCTCGATCCGGTCGAGGCAGGCGTCGGTCAGCTCGCGCGCCGACAGCTGCCGGGAGCGGATCAGCGCGGCCAGTTCCGTGGCGGGGCGCAGGCACAGCTCGTCCGTGGAGGTCGTCACACCGGAAGGCTAGGTGGCGGGCTCCGCGGGAACGACCTCCGGGACGACGTTCGGCCCGGCCTCCGGTGGCCGCGGCCGGTTCTGCGGGTGCAGCCGGACGGCGACCAGCGCGACGTCGTCCTCGGGGCTGCCGTCGACCAGCCGCTCCAGCACCTCGTCGAGCATCTGCTCCAGCGGCAGCCCGGCCAGGTCGATCAGCGCCTGACGCAGCCGCACCATCCCGGCGTCGAGGTCGGCGTCGCGCCGCTCGACCAGGCCGTCGGTGAACAGCAGCACCGTCGCGCCGCGGTCGAGGGTGACCACCGACTCCTGCCGCCGGGTCTCGGGGTCGACGCCGAGCAGCAGGTCGCCGTGCCAGGAGGCCAGCTCGGCGACGCTGCCGTCCGGGTTGATGACCAGCGGCGGCAGGTGACCGGCGTTGGCCCAGCGCATCCGGGTGAGCCCGCGCTCGCGCTCGTCGGGGGTCTGCTCGAAGCGCGCGACGGCGGCGGTGGCCAGCACCCGCGTCTGGAGCACGGCCATGGAGGCGTCCAGGCCGCGCAGCACCTCCACCGGCGGGGCGTCGCTGTAGGTGGCGATGCCCCGCAGCAGCCCGCGGAGGTGGCCCATGGCCGCGGCCGCCTCGGTGTCGTGGCCGACGACGTCGCCGATGACCAGCATCGTCGCCCCGCACGGCTGCATGAAGGCGTCGTACCAGTCGCCGCCGACCCGCGCGGCCTCGACGGCCGGCTGGTAGCGGACGGCGATCTCGGCGTGGTCGGGCTCCGGCGGGTCGGTGAGCAGGCTGCGCTGCAGACCCTCGGCCAGCTGCTCCTGCTGGGCGTAGAGCCGCGCGTTGTCCAGGGCCAGCCCGGCCCGGTCCGCGACGTCCTGGGCCACGGTGACGTCGTCCGGCGTCGACGCGTGGCCCTCGGCGTAGAACAGCGTGAGGAGGCCGACCGTGCGGCCGCGGGCGCGCAGCGGCAGGGCGATCTCGGTGACCGGTGCCAGGACGGCGAGCAGGTTCTTGGCCGGCCCGGGCGGCAGCACGTCGAGGACGTCCTCCCCGGCGAAGGTGACCGCCTCCCCGGTGTGCAGGGCGCGGGCGACCGGCGCGGTCACCGGCATGACGTCCATGCGCACCTCGGCGTACCGCTCCAGGACCGAGCGGCTGGCCGGCTCGGCGTGCCAGCTGCCGACGTCACGGGGCCGGCCGTCGGGGTCGATGACGGTGAGGATGCAGAAGTCGCTCAACGCCGGGACCACCAGGCGCGGGAGCCGGGCGGTGGCGGCCTCGACGTCGAGGGTGCCGGCGAGCTCGGCGCTCACCTGCGCGAGCAGGGCGAGCTGCTGGGCCGACCGCTCGGCGCGCTCGCGCGCCTGGCGCCGCTCGGTGACCTCCAGGAAGTAGACCGACAGCCCCTCGGGGGTCGGCCAGGCCCGCAGCTCGTACCAGCCGTTCAGCGGAGCGGGGTAGTACGCGTCGAAGTTGACCGGCTCCCCGGTGTGGACGGCGTGGCGGTAGCTCTCCTCGAACACGCTCCGGGTCGCGGCCGGGAAGGCCGCCCACAGCACCTCGCCCAGCAGGTCCTCGCGGGAGCGGCCCAGCAGCCGCTCGGCCTCGGCGTTCACGTGCGTGAACCGCCACTCGTGGTCCAGGGAGTAGAAGCCGGCCGGCATCGCCTCCAGCACGCGGGCCACGCGGGCCTGTGCACTGCGGTCCTCGGTCGTGTCGTGGGCGGCGCCCAGCAGCCGGACGGTGGTCCCGCCCAGCCCGGCCAGCGCACGGCCCCGGGCCTGCACCCAGCGGGTCTCGCCGTCCGGGCGCACCACCCGGTACTCCGCCTGGAAGTCCCCCACGTGCTCGATCGAGCTGCGCAGCGCCTCGCCGACCCGGGGCAGGTCGTCCGGGTGCAGGCGGGCGTTGAAAGCCTCGATGGTGCCGTCGAAGTCCTCGGCGGTGTAGCCGAACATCGTCATCAGCGGCTCGTCCCAGATGAGCTCGCCCGTGCGCAGGTCCCAGTCGAAGGTGGCGACCCGGCCGGCGTCCATGGCCAGGACCCAGCGCACCCGCTGGCGCTCGTGCTCGTTGGCCAGCGCGGCGTACTCGAGCTCGGTGACCACCAGGTCGGCCAGGTGCTGCAGGGTCGCCAGGTCGCTGTCGCACCACTCGTGCGGCTCGGCGTCGAACACGCAGAGGACGCCGACGACCAGGTCCGACTCGTCGATCAGCGGCACACCCAGGTAGGAGGCGACCACACCCGACCTGACCGGCTCGAGGTCCCGCACGCGGACGTCGGCGCGGGCGTCGCGGATGGCCAGCGGAGCGCCGAAGGCGGCGGCGAGGGCGCAGGGCGACTGGTCCAGCGGGGACTCCTGGCCGCGCCCGCCGGGGGGCACGCCGGCGATCCCCGCGATGGTGTGGGCGTCGTCCAGGATCGAGATCTGGGCGGACCGGGCTCCGAGCAGTCGCGCGGCCAGCTCCACGAGCCGGTCGAGGGCCGCGGTGCCGAGGCCGGTGGTGCGCAGCCGCCGCGCAGCGCGGACGCGCGCGGGATCCGCGCGCAGTCGTCGGGCGGCGAGGGCAGCATCGAGCACCGGCACGGCGCTGCCGTCCCGCGGGGATTCCGCCACAGGTGCCCTTCTCGTCCGGCGAGGACCGCCGGTGTCTGACGCGGACCACGGGTGTTCGGGTCAACGTCTCACGCCAGTTATGCCACGCGGAACGCGCGCGGGCAAGGAAAACTGACCCAGATCACTGCGACGGTGACCGTCAGTGACCGCTCACCCGGTGGCCTGCGCGGCCGGGACGACGAGCGTGAGCGCCGTTCCGCCGTCGTGTTCCACGTGCAACCCGGCCCGCCGCAGCAGGGCCCGCAGCCGGACGACGTCGGCCGGCTCGGCCGTGGTGGTGGCCAGCAGCCGACCGATCCGGCCCTTGTGCGCCTTGTTGAAGTGGCTGACCACGGCCCGGGTGCCGTCCGGGCGCTCGCTGAGCACGTCGACGGTCACCGCGCCGGGCACCGGGGCCAGCGCCGCGTAGGACCCGCTGCGCAGGTCGACGACGAGCTCGTCGACCGCGGCCAGGACCGGGCCCAGGACCGGCCGCCACAGCGCGCGCACGGTGGGCAGGCCGGGCAGCGCCGAGCCGGCCGAGAGCCGGTAGGCCGGGATGGCGTCGGTGCCGCGGACCAGGCCGAACAGCGCCGAGCCCACGGCCAGCCGCCGGTCGGCCCGCGCCCGCTGGGAGCGGGTCAGCGAGCCGACGTCGAGGGCGTCGTAGAGGACGCCGGTGTAGCGCTCCAGCGCCGGCATCGTCGGGCTGGCGAACAGGACCGCGTTGCGGGCGATCTCGTCGTCCTGCTTCGGGGACAGGCCCAGTGCGGCGCGGGAGGCCGGCAGGTCGGTGGCGAGGTCGGTGAGCGTCTTCGCCAGCTCGGTGCGGACCGGCGTCAGCTCCGGGGAGGACAGTGCGTCGAGGTCGAGCGGGGCGCCGGCCCCGCCGGGGGCCTTGGTCTCCGACGGGGGGAGCAGGACGAGCACGGGGAACCAGGATACGTGCTCGTCCTCCGTCAGTCGGACAGGTCGACGACCACCGGAGCGTGGTCGCTGGCGCCCTTGCCCTTGCGCTCCTCGCGGTCGATGAGCGCGCGGGTGGTGCGCGCGGCGAGGGCCGGCGAGCCCAGCACGAAGTCGATCCGCATGCCCTCGCGGCGGGGGAAGCGCAGCTGGGTGTAGTCCCAGTAGGTGTAGACGCCCGGGCCCGGCGTGTACTCGCGGACGACGTCGGCGTACCCGGCGTCCACGATCGCGCGGAACGCCGCCCGCTCGGGCTCGGAGACGTGCGTGGAGTGGGCGAACACCCGCATGTCCCACACGTCGTCGTCCTGCGGGGCGATGTTCCAGTCCCCGACCAGGGCCACCGCGGCGGCCGGGTCCGCGGTGAGCCAGCCGCCCGCCGTCTCGCGGAGCGCCGCGAGCCACCGGAGCTTGTACTCGTAGTGCGGGTCGGTGAGCGTGCGGCCGTTGGGCACGTAGAGGCTCCACACCCGGACCCCGCCGCAGGTGGCCCCGAGCGCGCGGGCCTCGGCATCCGGATCGTCCCCCCAGCACGGCTGCCCCGGGAAGCCCACCTCGACGTCCTCGAGCCCGACCCGGGACAGGATCGCCACGCCGTTCCACTGCGAGAAGCCGACGTGGGCGACCTGGTAGCCCAGCTCGGTGAAGCGCGACTCGGGGAACTGGTCGTCGCGGCACTTGGTCTCCTGCAGCGCGAGGACGTCGACGTCCGAGCGCTGCAGCCAGGCGACCACCCGGTCGGCACGGCTGCGGATGGAGTTCACGTTCCAGGTGGCCAGGCGCACGTGGACCGAGCTTACGGAGTGGATCCGCCGGCGTTACCCCGACCGGACCCCTCCGTCAGGCCTGCTTCGCCGCCTCGCGGGCGCGCATCCGCTCCCGGCTCTCCACGAACCGGGTGGCCTGGCCGTCGAGGCCGGTGAGGAACTCGGCCAGCTCCTCGCGGGCCTTCTCGCCGGCGGGCCCGAGGTCGGTGCGCTCGAACACCTTCCACGCGCGCAGCACCGGGCTGACGACGTCGTCGTGGTGCAGCCGCAGGTCGTAGATGCCGGCCTTGGCGATGAGCATGGAGTTCTTGCGGAAGCCGGCCATCGTGGCCCCCGGCATCTCGAAGCCGACGACCTCCCGGGTGACCGCCTGCATGGCCAGGTCGGGGTCGATGTCGAACGCCGCGGCCATGAGGTTCCGGTAGAAGACCATGTGCAGGTTCTCGTCGGTCGCGATCCGGGCCAGCAGCCGGTCGGCGATCGGGTCGCCGGTGGCCTTGCCGGTGTTGCGGTGCGAGACCCGGGTCGCCAGCTCCTGGAACGAGACGTAGGCCAGGGCCTCCAGCGGCGTCTTGTCACCGGAGTCGTAGCCGAGGGTCATGTAGTCCATCCGGGCCCGCTCGAGCGCGACGGGGTCCACGCCGCGGGTGACGACGAGGTAGTCCCGCAGCGCGACGCCGTGCCGGTTCTCCTCCGCCGTCCAGCGGCCCACCCACTGGCCCCAGGCGCCGTCCCGGCCGAACCGGGTGGCGATCTCGCGGTGGTAGCTGGGCAGGTTGTCCTCGGTCAGCAGGTTGACGAACATCGCGGCCTTCGCCGGCTCGTCGAGCCGGGACTGCTCCGGCGACCAGTCCTCACCGCCGAGGAAGGCGAAGTCCCGGCCCTGCGACCAGGGGACGTAGTCGTGCGGGTGCCACTCCTTGGCGACGGCGATGTGGCGGTCGAGGTTCTCGGCCACCACCGGCTCGAGCTCGTGCAGTACCGCTGCGTGCGGGGACTGGGACATGCGGACCTCCGGGGATCGACCTGCGCTCAGGTGAGGCACGTGCCGACTCCCCGCTGTGTTCCCCGGAGCGGCCCTCGTCACGCATCTCCCAGCCGGCTCATGGTGTCCTCCCAGGTGGGGCGGGTATCACGGCGGTACCGGCCGGCCGCGAGTGGGACCATGGCCGGATGACCGGCATCGGCCCTGCGGGAGCGTGCACGTGACCCACGACAGGGACGAGACCCGGCCGATCGGTCCGTCGCGGCCGCTCCCGCCCATCCCGTCCGGCCCCGCCGGCCGGCGCCGGGGCCTGCGGCACTTCTCCACCGCCCTGGCGATGACCGTCGTCGGCGCCCTGGTTCCCGGGACGGCGTTCCTCGCGGCCGGCCGCCGCTGGCTCGGCGCCCTCGTGCTCCTGGTCTTCGCGCTGCTCGTCGGCGGCGGGGTGTGGCTGGCCACCGGCGGCCAGCGCACCGCCGCGCGCATCGCCGTCGACTCCACCTGGCTGGGCTGGGTGGTGGGCGGGGTGCTGGCGCTGGCCGTGCTGTGGATCGTGGTCGTCGTCGCCGGCTACCGGGCCCTGGTGCCCGCGGGGACGTCGCGCGTCCGGCACCTGCTCGGCGCGGTCGTCGTCCTGGCGCTGCTGGTGGGGATCTCCTACCCCGCCTACAAGGTCGCCGAGGTGGCCGCGGCCCAGCGCGGGCTGCTGGACGGCCTCTTCGCCGACGACCGGGAGTCCGCAACCGTCGTCGACGTCCCCGACCCGTTCGGCGACAAGGAGCGGGTCAACGTGATGCTGCTCGGCGGCGACGGCGGGGAGGGGCGGGAGGGGGTCCGCACCGACACGGTGATCGTCGCCAGCATCGACACCGACACCGGTGACACCACGCTGATCAGCCTGCCCCGCAACTTGCAGGACCTCCCCTTCCCGCCCGGCAGCCCGCTGGACGAGGCCTATCCCGACGGCTTCGAGGGGGTCAACGAGAGCGAGGGCCTGCTCAACGCCGTCTACCGCAACGGCCCGGCGGAGCACCCGGAGATCCTCGGCGAGACCGACGACCCGGGGGCCGACTTCCTCAAGCTCGGCGTCGGGGAGGCCCTCGGGCTGACCGTCGACTACTTCGTCCTGGTCAACCTCGACGGCTTCAGCCGGGTCGTCGACGCACTCGGCGGCATCACCGTGAACGTCAACTACTACGTGCCGATCAACGGCGACCCGGGCACCGGTGAGCTCCCCGACGACTACATCGAGCCCGGACCCGACCAGCACATGGACGGGTTCACGGCGCTGCAGTTCGCCCGGGGCCGGTACGGGCTGACCGACTACGACCGGATGGCCCGCCAGCGCTGCACGATCTCGGCGATCATCGACGCCGCCGAGCCCGGCACGCTGCTGCAGCGGTACCAGGAGCTGGCCGCCACGACGCAGGACATCGTGAGCACCGACATCCCGCGCTCGGCGCTCGACGACTTCGTCGACCTCGGCTTCC
The DNA here is from genome assembly GCF_051383635.1 of Geodermatophilus sp. CPCC 205506. NCBI lineage: Bacteria > Bacillati > Actinomycetota > Actinomycetes > Geodermatophilales > Geodermatophilaceae > Geodermatophilus > Geodermatophilus sp. CPCC 205506. The sequence continues at coordinate 52,073 of NZ_JALPKP010000014.1, forward strand.
TGGTCAAGGACGCCGAGGTGCGCAGCGTCGTGTTCGACACCAGCCTGATCGACCCGGCGTACCCCGACTACGACGCGATGCGCCGGATCGTCCGCGATGCGCTGACCCCGCCGCGCCCGGCGGCCGACGACGCCCCGCCGAACGGCACCCCGGCCCCGCAGACGACGACCGAGCAGACGCCGACCGAGCAGACCCCGGCCGAGCAGACCCCGGCCGAGCAGACCCCGACGGCCGGCAGCACCGACGGCGACCCCCAGGCGGTGGCCGACGTCGGCGACGCCTGCGCCTACGACCCGGTGCAGGCCCGCGAGGCGGTCGCGGCAGGGGAGCCCCCGAACAAGGCCGACTGAGGCTCAGCCGGTGAGCACGTCGCGACGGCGGAACGCGCCCAGCCCCAGGGCCAGCAGCCCCGCGGCGACGGCGGTGAGGACGGCGAGCGGCAGCGCCGTCCACGGCTCGATCGGCACCGCCGGCGTCCAGCTCAGCGGGGACAGGTCGTCGGCCCAGGCCGGCCAGTCGAGCGAGCCGGCGAGCATCGTGGTGACCGCGACGTAGGCGACCACCACCCAGGCCGCCGCGGCCGCCACCCGCGGCAGCAGCCCCGACAGCGCCAGCGCGGCGCCGGCCATCACCCAGACCGCGGGCAGGTAGCCGAGCGCGGCCGCGAGCAGCCGGCCGAACTCGCCGCCGTCCCCGGTGGCGGCCGCCCGCGTCAGCCCCGTCGCCGCGCCCGAGAGTCCCACGAGCAGCGCGGAGCCCAGCAGTGCGACGGTCGCGTGGCTGCCCAGCCAGGCCGTGCGGCTGGTGGCCGTGGCCAGGACCGGCTCGGCCCGGCCGGCCGACTCCTCGGCCCGGGCGCGCAGCACCGCGGAGACGGCGTACGCGCCGGCGAGCAGGGCGTTGATCGCCAGCGTCGTCGCCAGGTAGGCGTCGACCAGGCTGGCCGCGTCCGGGAGGAACGCGCGGGCCTCCGGGTTGTCGGCGAACAGCGTCTCCACCGACTCGGCCAGGCCGCCGTAGACCAGCCCGAGCAGGGTCAGGCCGACGGCCCAGCCGACGAGCGACCCGCGGTGCAGGCGCAGCGCCAGCCCCAACGGCGAGCGCAGCGACCGGTGTGCCGACGCCGGGCCGGGGCGCGGCGGCACCAGGCCGGCGCCGAGGTCCCGGCGGTCGAGCAGCGCGACGGCGCCCACCAGGAGGGCGGCGGTGGCGGCGAGGCAGACCAGCAGCGGCCAGGCCCGGTCGTCGGAGTAGGGGTGCACGGCCTGGGCCCAGCCGATCGGCGAGGTCCACACGACCGCGCTGCCCTCGATGTCACCCACCGCACGCAGCACGAAGGCGACGGCGAAGACGGCTCCGACGATGCCGTGGGCGGCGCGGGTGGAGCCGGTGACCTGGCCGGCGACCGCGGCGACGGCGGTGAACACCAGACCGGCGGCCCCGATGGATGCCCCGAGCAGGGAGGAGCCCCGGGCCGGCAGCCCGGTCGCGGTGGCCACGGCGCCGATGGCCACCGCGGTCGCGACACAGGCCAGCCCGGAGACCAGCACGGCGGCGGCCAGCGGGGCGTGCCGGCCCACCCGGGTGGCCCGCACCAGCTCGGTGCGGCCGGCCTCCTCGTCGCCGCGGGTGAGCCGCCCGGTGGTGGTCATGGCCATGAGCGCCACGACCAGGACGACGAACGCGGAGATCTCGAAGGCGACGGTGCCCGCGACGGTGTCCAGGCCGACCGGCGGCCCGGCCAGCGCGATCGTGGCGGCGTTGCTGCCGACCGAGGCCTGGTAGGCGGCGAGGTCCTGTGGCGAGTCGTACACCGCCTGGCTGGAGACCGACTGGGTGGCGACCAGCCCGGCGGCCACCGCGATCCACACCGGCAGCCGCACCCGCTCCCGGCGCAGCGCGAAGCGGACCAGCGGACCGGTCCCGGCGAGGGCGACCGCGCTCACGACCGCACCGCCTCGAGCTCGGCGAGGTCCTCGCCGTAGTGGCGGAGGAAGAGCTCCTCCAGGGTCGGCGGGGTGCTGGTCAGCGCCGTGACCCCGAAGTCGCCGAGGTGCCGGACGACGGCGTCGAGGGCGTCGGTGTCCACGTCGAACCGCACCCGCCCGTCGGCGCGGGCCAGGTCGTGGACGCCGGGCAGCGACTCCAGCCCGCTCACCGGCCGCAGGGTCTGCACGGTCATCGTGGTGCGGGTCAGGTGGCGCAGCTCGGCCAGGCTGCCGCTCTGCACCGTCCGTCCGTGCCGGATGATGCTCACCCGGTCACAGAGCGCCTCGGCCTCGGCGAGGATGTGGCTGGACAGCAGCACGGTGCGGCCGTCGGCGCGCAGCCGGCGCACCTCCTCCTGGAACACCGCCTCCATCAGCGGGTCCAGGCCCGAGGTGGGCTCGTCGAGGACGTACAGCTCGGCGTCGGAGGCGAGGGCGGCCACCAGCGCCACCTTCTGCCGGTTGCCCTTCGAGTAGGCCCGCGCCTTCTTGCGCGGGTCGAGGTCGAAGCGCTCGAGCAGCTCCGCCCGGCGCGCGGGGTCCAGCCCGCCCTGCAGCCGGCCGAGCAGGTCGATCGCCTCGCCGCCGGTGATGCCCGGCCACAGCGTCACGTCGCCGGGCACGTAGGCGAGCCGGCGGTGCAGCTCGACGGCGTCGGCCCACGGGTCGCCGCCCAGCAGGCGCACCCGGCCGGCGTCGGCGCGCAGCAGCCCGAGCAGGACGCGGATGGTGGTGGACTTCCCCGAGCCGTTGGGACCGAGGAAGCCGTGCACCTCGCCGTGGGCGACCTCGAGGTCGAGGCCGTCGAGGGCGCGGGTGCTGCCGAAGGTCTTGATGAGACCGGAGACCACGATGGCGGTGTCCATGCGGTCGAAGCTACACACGGTTCACGAAGTTGTGAATGTTGTGCAGCGTGGCCTACCGTGATCACCGGCAGGTGCGGCGAGCGGAGGGCGGACGGCGTGGCGGACGACGGTGAGCGGATCACGCTGCTCCGCTTCGTGGAGCGTTTCGCGCTGGTCCTGCGGGAGGCCGGGATGGCGCCCATGCCGGCGCGCGTGCTGGCCTACGCCCTGGCCGACGACGCCGACGCCTACACGGCCGGTGACCTCGCCCGGGGCCTCGGGGTGAGCCCCGCGGCGATCAGTGGCGCGGTCCGCTACCTCGTGCAGGTCGGCTTCTTCGCCCGGGAGCGCGAGCCGGGGACGCGCAGCGACCTCTACGTCCTCGACGACCGCGACCTCTGGTCCCGCTTCATGTCCGCGGAGCTGCACTCGCTGCGTCGCTTCGGGGAGACCGTCGCCGAGGGGGTGGCCGCCCTGGGCGCGGACCGGCCGGGCGGCCGGCGGCTGGCGGAGACCTGCGACTTCATGACCTTCCTGCACGCCGAGCTCAGCGACGCGGTGCGGCGCTGGCCGGCCGAGCGCGACCGGCTGGCCGCCGGCCGGAGCCCGGTCGCCCCGGCCGGGTGACCGCTCACGCCGCGTGGATCTGCAGGAGGTTGCCGCAGGTGTCGTCGAGGACGGCGGTGGTGACCCCACCCATGGCGGTCGGCTGCTGGGTGAACCGGACGCCGAGCGCGCGCAGCCGCTCGTACTCCTCGTGCACGTCGGCCACGGTGAACGAGGTGAACGGGATGCCGTCGGCGACCAGGGCCTCCTTGAACGGCCGCACCGCGGGGTGCTCGCCGGGCTCCAGGACGAGCTCCACGCCGTCGGGGTCCTCCGGGGAGACGACGGTGAGCCACCGGTGCTCCCCGAGCGGCAGCTCGGTCTTCTTCACGAAGCCGAGCACCTCGGTGTAGAAGCGCAGCGCCTTGTCCTGGTCGTCGACCAGCACGCTGGTCAGGGTGATCCGCACGGGTCCTCCTCGGGAGTGCTTCCTCGGTGTTGCGGCCGCCACCGCTCGGTGATGGCCCGCAGGGGCGTGGTGTCCAGGTGGTGGAACTTGTAGCGGCCCTCGCGGCGGGTCAGCACCAGGCCGGCCTCCTCGAGCACGTCCAGGTGCTGCGAGACCGCCTGCCGGCTCGAGGTCAGCCCGTGCCTGGTGATCAGCCGGGTGCACAGCTCGAACAGGGTCTGGCCGTCCCGCTCCTGGAGCTCGTCGAGGATCGCCCGCCGGGTGGGGTCCGCGAGGGCCTTGAACACGTCGCCCACAGCCGAACGATACGCAAGTGATTACTTGCATGACAAGGGCCTAGGGTCGCGGCATGAGCACTCCCGGACCGGTGGACCGCCGCGAACGGCTGGTCGCCCTGCTCGCCGCCGGGATCGCCGTCGTCCTGCTGGTCTCCTCGGTCACCTGGTTCGCCAGCGACCAGGCCGGCGTCGGCGTCGCCCAGCTGTTCCTCGGCGCCGTCCTCGCCGGTGCCGCCGCTCTCCTGTACCGGCGGGCGCAGCGCCGCTGACGACGTTGCAGGTCACCGGCGCGCACCGCACGCTGGACGACGACGGTCGACGACCGAGCGGAGGTCAGACGTGAAGCTGGACAAGCAGGAGCTGCTGCGGGTGCTGCGCACCGAGGGCGACAACGACACCGCGGACCGGGTGGACGCCCAGCTGCCCGACGAGATCGACACCGACCGGGACGGCGCCGCCCTCGACGCCGTGGGCCTGGACCGCACCCAGCTCATGGCGAAGCTGGCCGGCGGCGGCTTCGGCGGCACGCTCGCTCCCTGACCGGTACGCCCCCTCGGCGCTGGGTGCGGTCAGCCGGTGTGGGGGCGTTCCCGGGCCAGCTCCTCGCGGGCGACCGAGCGCAGGTGGACGGCGTCCGGACCGTCGGCGATGCGCAGCGTGCGGGCCGCGGCGTAGAACCGGGCCAGCACGGTGTCGTTGCTGACCCCCGCCCCGCCGTGCACCTGGATGGCGCGGTCGATCACCGCGCAGGCCACCCGGGGAGCGACCACCTTGATGCCCGCGATCTCCGTCCGGGCGCCCTTCGCGCCGTACCGGTCGATCAGGTCGGCGGTCTTGAGCACGAGCAGCCGGGCCTGGTCGATCTCCAGGCGGGACAGCGCGATCAGCTCGCGGACGGTGCCCTGCTCGGCGAGCGGCCGTCCGAACGCGACCCGGCTCTGCGCCCGCGTGACCATCAGCGCCAGGGCCCGCTCGGCCATCCCGAGGGCGCGCATGCAGTGGTGGATGCGACCGGGCCCCAGGCGGGCCTGCGCGATCATGAAGCCGTCACCCTCGCCGGCCAGCACGTTGGTCGCCGGCACCCGGACGTCGGTGAGCACGATCTCCGAGTGGCCGTGCTGGTCCTGGAAGCCGAACACGGGCAGGTGCCGGACGATCTCCAGGCCCGGGGTGTCCCGCGGGACGAGGACCATCGACTGCTGCCGGTGCGGGGCGCCGTCCGGATCGGTCTTGCCCATGACGATGAAGACCTGGCAGCGCTCGTCGGCGGCGCCGCTGGTCCACCACTTGTGCCCGTTGATCACGTAGTCGTCGCCGTCGCGGACGATCGAGGTCTGGATGTTGCGCGCGTCCGAGGACGCGACGTCGGGCTCGGTCATCGCGAAGCCGGAGCGGATCTCGCCGGCGAGCAGCGGCTCGAGCCAGCGCTCCTTCTGCTCGGGCGTCCCGAACAGCATGAGCGTCTCCATGTTGCCGGTGTCCGGAGCGCCGCAGTTGGTCGCCTCCGGGGCGATGGTCGGGCTCCAGCCCATGATCTCGGCGACGGAGGCGTACTCCAGGTTGGTCAGCCCGCCCAGCTCGGGGGAGAAGAGGTTCCACAGGCCCCGCCGGCGTGCCTCGGCCTTGAGCTCCTCCAGCACCGGGGGGTGCCCGTGGTCGTCGTGGCCACGCTCGGCCCGCCACCGGTCGTAGACCGGCTCCGCGGGGAAGACGTGCTGACGCATGAAGTCCCACATCCGGCCGCAGACGTCCTCGGCTCGAGCGGAGAGGGCGAAGTCCATCCTGGCAACGTAGAGGGGAGGACCGACCGCCGTCCCGTCGCGGGTCAGTCCCAGGGGGTCGTCTCCCGGTCCGGCGGGACCAGCGTCAGCCCCAGGCCGATGAGGGCGCTGACGAGGTGCACCCAGTTGTTCGCCCAGTCCAGCCCCAGCAGGTCCCACGACGCGCCGGTGGCCACGAGCCCGTACACGAAGGACGCGCCGAAGCCCAGGAGCAGCACCCAGCCGAAGGCAGGGACGCCGTACGGCCGGCGGGCCAGGGCGAGGCCGACGATGCCGACGACCAGGTGCACGAGGTTGTGCGTCGGGTGCACCGCGACGCCGAGCAGTTGGTGGCCGGTGTGTTCCGCGGCGCCCTCGAAGCCGGTGACCCCGAAGCCGGCGATCCCGAGCAGGGTGTAGAAGGCGCCCACGGCGAGAGCGAGCGTCCGGGGTGCGGTCATCGGGGCCGCCCCGTCGGCTGCGGGCATGGCGGCTCCTCCATGCGGACGGGATGGCGCCGTGTCGGTTGGCTGACCACTCTCTCCCACGCCGTGCGGGAACGGCCCCCGGATGCGGATTGGACCTTCGTCGCATACCCACCCGCCGCACCGTCGTACGACCGCACCGCCGTGCCGGAGACGCCGGAGGCCGGACCCCCCTGTGGGAGCCCGGCCTCCGGGGCCGTGGAGGTTGGGGTCAGACCCGCGTGGAACGGCCGCCCACGGCCGTCCGGACCGGGCCCAACGCGATGACCAGACCCACGACCGCGGTCAGCAGGTGCAGGATGTTGTCGGCCCAGTTGAGGTTGAGGACATCCCACTCCGTGCCGACGGCGAAGATCCCGTAGACGAATGCCGCGCCGTAGCCGACGGCGAGCAGCCAGCCGTAGGTGCGCGCCCCGGCGAGCGTGCGGCCCAGGACCAGCCCCGCGACACCGATGAGGATGTGCACCACGTTGTGCGCCGGGTTGATCATGAAGCCGAGCAGGTTCTCGTCGACGTGGTGCGGCGTGCCGGCCTCGTTGCCGAAGAAGTCCCCGAAGCCGGTGATGAAGAAGCCGATGATGCCGATGAGCAGGTAGATCGCGCCGAAGGCCAGCGCCAGCATCTGGGGCCAGGTCATGGCCCCGCGGCCGGCGCCGGTGGTGTCGCGTGCAGCGGACATGGGGTTCCTCCCAGAGTTCGTCGGTCCGCCCTTTCTCGGACGGTCCGGGGCCGGAATACCCCTGGTCCGGACGCCGTAACGGTCGTCCCCCGTCCGGGGGACGACCGTTGCCGAACCGATACCTGGCAGATCCGGCCCCGACACCGGTGTGTTCGGCGCCGGCGGGGAGGGCGGTTCAGCGCGCGGTGGCCCGGGGCCGGCGGACGACGAACGGGCCGATCGCCAGCAGGTCCACCGGCGCGGAGCCGAAGCACTCCAGGGCGTCCCGCGGGTCGTCGACCATCGGCCGGCCGGCGGTGTTCAGGCTGGTGTTGACCACGACCGGGAGTCCGGTGCGCCGCTCGAAGCACTCGAGCATGCGGGCGACCAGCGGCTCCTCGGTGCGGTCGACGGTCTGGATCCGCGCCGTCCCGTCGACGTGGGTGACCGTCGGGATCCGCTCCCGCCAGTCGGGGTGCACGTCGTGGACGAAGAGCATGTACCGCGACGGGATCGGGCCCCGGGCGAAGATGTCCGCCGCGCGCTCGGCCAGCACCATCGGTGCCACCGGCCGGAACTGCTCGCGGCCCTTGACGTTGTTCATCCGCTCGAGGTTGGCCTCGAAGCCGGGGTGGGCGAGCAGCGACCGGTGGCCCAGGGCGCGCGGGCCGTACTCGCTGCGGCCCTGGAACCAGGCGACGATCCCGTTGTTCGCGAGCACCTCGGCGACGGCGTCGGCGACGTCGTGCGGCCGCTCGTAGTCGATGGCCGCGGTGATCAGCCAGGTCTCGATCTCCTCGTCGGTCCAGCCGCGGCCGAGGTCGGCGCCGGGCATGGGCGCGGTCACGTCGCCCAGTTCGGTCGCCACGGCCATCGCGCCGCCGAGGGCGGTGCCGGAGTCGCCGGCGGCCGGCTGCACCCACACGTGGTCGAACGGCCCCTCCGCGTGGATCCGGCTGTTGGCGACGCAGTTGAGCGCGACGCCGCCGGCCAGGGTGAGCGCGGTGTCGCCCGTCCGGCCGTGCAGCCAGCGGGCGAGGTCGAGCATCGTCTCCTCCAGCCGCAGCTGGACGCTGGCGGCGAGGTCGGCGTGCGCCTCGGTCCACTCGTCGCCCTTGCCCAGCCGGGGGGCCAACTCGGTGAAGTCGATCCGCTCGGTGCGGAACCCGCCGTCGCCCGTGGCGTGCACGTAGGACTCGAGCTCGCCGGCGAAGCGCGGCTTCCCGTAGGAGGCCATCGCCATGACCTTGTACTCGTCGGAGCTGCGCAGGAAGCCCAGGTGCTCGGTGAGGTCCTCGTAGAGCAGACCCAGGGAGTGCGGGAGCGCCTGGCTGGCGAGCACCTCCAGCCGGCCGTCGACGTACCGCCCGGCGAGGTGGCTCACCGCCTCGCCGCGGCCGTCGAGGACCAGCACGGAGTTGGTCGGGTACGGCGCGGCGAGCCCGGCCGACGCCGCGTGCGCCACGTGGTGGGGGACGAAGCGGACCCGGTCCTCGGTCAGCCCCGGCAGGTGGTGGGCGAGGAAGGACGGCGCCTTCTCGGCGTACATCTTCCGCATGACGTCGCCCTCGTCGTGGAGCCCGGTCTCCTCGGGGCTCGGCATCAGGCGCGGGTCGAACGAGTAGGCGACGGCATCCAGGTCGGCGGGGGTGAGCCCGGCCTCGGCCAGCACCCACGCGGCCGACAGTTCGGGCAGTTCCCAGGCGCTCCACGGCAGCGGCCGCTTGCCGTGCTTGCGGCGGCTGAACCGCTCCTCCTCCGCGGCGGCGACCACCTGGCCGTCGACGACCAGAGCCGCGGCCGGGTCGTGGTAGAGCGCGTTGATGCCGAGGACCTTCACCCGTCAACTCCTCCCGCCGGGGGGCGATCCACCCGGTCTCGAGCTCGATGATCACGTCGTCGCCCGCGTTCCGCAGGCCGAGCTGGGACTTTCGGCGCGGAAAGTCGTCAGTCGCGGCGCGCGAGGAGGTCGTTGCCGAGGACGGCGGCGAGCCCGAGGGTCTTGTAGCCGACCTCCTCGAACAGGACGACGACCCGGTCGTCCTCCACCCGCATGACCACGCCCGGCCCCCACTCGGCGTGCTGGACCGCCGTCTGCGCGGGGAACGGCGTGTCGGCGTCGTCGGCCCCGGGCTGCTCCTGGGACGAGCCGGCGGAGCAGTTGTCGCAGTTGCCGCACGGCTTCTCCAGCTGCTCGCCGAAGTAGCCGAGGAGGAACTGTCGCCGGCACTCGGTGGTCTCCGCGTAGCCGCGCATCATCTCCACGCGGCTCTGGTCGACCCGCTCGTGGTGCTCGGCCAGCTCGCGGGCGGCGGCGGCCGCCTCCCCGGGGGCCGGGGCGCTCTCGGCCCGGTGCGCGGCGCCCTCCTCGTCGAGCACCACCGCCGACACCTGCTCCAGCAGGTTCAGGTCGCGGGCCAGCGGGGTGGCGCCGCGGCCGGTCTCCTCGCGCAGCTGCCGGACGTCGACGCCGCCGTCCAGCCCGGCGGCCTCCGCCGCCCCGACCAGCCCGGCGACCTGCTGCAGCTCCTCCTCGGCGGGGACGCCGGCGGCGAAGAACCTGCGCAGCCCGAGGTCCTCCTGCCGGTAGACCAGCACCGCCAGTGCCGGCTCGCCGTCCCGCCCGGCGCGACCGATCTCCTGGTAGTAGCTGTCCACCGAGTCGGCGGGCTCGGCGTGGACGACGAAACGGGTGTCGGGCTTGTCGATGCCCATGCCGAACGCCGTCGTCGCGACGACGACGTCCAGCTCGTCGTCCATGAACGCCCGCTGGGCGTCGTCGCGGTCGGCCTTCCGGAGGCCCGCGTGGTAGGGGCGGGCCCGCAGCCCCCGGTCGGTGAGCGCGGCGGCGAGCTCCTCGGTGCCCTTCCGGGTGGCGCTGTAGACGATCCCCGGGACGTGTCCCTCGCCGACCTCGGCGAGCACCCGGTCGAGCACCGCATGGTGCTTGCCGTGCGCGTCGGCGTGCTGCTCGACCTCCAGCCGGATCTCCGGGCGGTCGAAGCCGGCGACGACGGTGTTCGCGTTCCGCATGCCCAGCCGCTCGACGATCTCCGCGCGCACCGGGGGCGCGGCGGTGGCGGTCAGCGCGAGCACGGTGGGATGGCCGAGCTGCTCGATGACCGACCCCAGCCGCAGGTAGTCGGGGCGGAAGTCGTGCCCCCAGGCCGACACGCAGTGCGCCTCGTCGACGACGACCAGCGCCGGGTGGGTATCGGCGATCGCCTCGACGACCTCGGGCTTGGTCAGCTGCTCGGGTGCGAGGAAGAGGTAGCGGACCGTTCCGTCACGGAGCCCCTCGAGCGCGCCCCGCTGGTCGCCGGCGGAGAGGGCCGAGTTCAGCTGCGCCGCCTCGCCGTCGAGGCCGTCCAGCTCGTCGAGCCGGTCGACCTGGTCGCGCTGCAGGGCGATGAGCGGCGAGACGACGAGCACCGGACCGTCGGTCAGCTGTCCGGCGACCTGGTAGACGGCGGACTTCCCGGCCCCCGACGGCAGCACCGCGAGGGTGTCGCGCCCCGAGACAACCGACTTCATGGCCTCCTCCTGGCCGGGCCGGAAGTCCTCGAAGCCGAGCAGCTCGCGAGCGACCTCCCGGATGCGGCGGGTGCGGACGGAGGCGGACGCCCCGGCGGGGTTGGTCTCGTCGTTGCGGGGCACCGGCACCCACTCCCCGGGTGGTGTGATCGGCAAACGACCCGCGGTGCGGTCCTGGTCACGACGACCGCCTCGCGTGACCGGGTGTGCTGACCGGCGTTCCGGCGGGAACGCCGGTCAGCTCGTCACCGGTGTCTTCGAGGGGCTGGGTGCCACGACAGAGGCCGCTGGTCACAGGGGTGTGACGTCCCCGCGGGAACGTGGCGCGGTGCGCCGGGAGCGGCGGGGACCGGCGGGCTCGAGGAGGCGGCGCGGCGGACGCGAGGGGACCTGGGCCGGGCGTCGACCCCGGGTCAGCGCACCGAGGGCCGCCGCGGGCCGACGTCGGCGCGGTCGGCCGCTGCCCGGCCGGCGTACCAGCCGCCGCCGTCGACCGATCCGCGGCTCCGGCTGCTGCGTACCCGCGGGAACAACTCGGTGACCACCGCGTCGACAGCCTCCGCCCGGCGCCGGAGGACCGGCACCAGATCAGCGCCGCGCTCGGCGGCGGCCTGCGTCGTGGCGCGCTCGCGGGCGGCCGTGAGCCGTTCGCCCACGCGGTGCGCATAGCCCAGCAGGAAGGCCCGCCGAAAGGCGCGCGACGCCGCGCCCCGTCCCGCGTCCCTCTCCGCCGACGCGAGCGCCCGGGAGGCCTGGAGCAGCAGGGACGTGAACAGCAGCTCCACCGCGGCCAGGTCCGGGGCTGCGCCCACCAGGTTCGCGATCCCGAGGCCCTGGTACCAGACCAGGCGCACGCCGTTGGCGTCGGCCACCGCGCCCAGGAGCTGCATCTTCGCACGCACGTACGGGTCGTCGACGTGCACGCGGCGGGTGCCGATCCCGGCTCCGGCCGACGGACCGGCCTCCGCGTCCAGCAGCGCGGCGTCGACGGCGTGGCGGGTCATGAGCTGCTGCGCCTTGGCGGTCAGGGCCTCGGCCTCGTCGGGGAAGTCGCTCGACTCCGCCTTGGCCAGGAGGCCGCGGATGCGCCGGAGCACCCGCCCGTCGTCCGGCGTCCGGGTGCGTTCGGCGCCGGCCGGCCCCGTGCCTCCGGTGCCCGGCCCCCAGCGGGACGGGGGCGGCACCAGCTGCTCGATGCGGGCCAGCCTGCGCAGCGCGGAGGCGAGCACCAGGACGACCCGCCACGCGTCGGCGGCCGACCGCCGCTCCGCCCGGTGCCAGGCGCCGACGACGCCGACGACGTCGGCGTCGCCGGGGCGCAGGGCACCCAGCTCGCGCAGCTGCTCGAGCCACCCCGCCGGCGCCCGCGACGCGGCGTCCCGGACCCGGGCGTCCTCCGCGATGAGTGCCAGGGTCAGCGTCCGCGCCCGAGCGGTCGCCCCCCGACCGATCACGTGCACCACGTCGGCGGGCTGCCAGCCGCGTTCCCAGGCGTCGTCGAGGGCGGCGAGCAGCGCCCTCGTCGCGCCACCGGTCCGGTCGACCGCGGGGTCGCGTTCGGCCAGGACGCCGGCCATCTCCCCGGTGTGGCGGAGATCGGCCGGCCAGTCGCCGTGCAGCAGCAGCTCGCGGAGCCAGGCGTCGTCCGCGGGGTCGGTAGCCATGGCCCGCATGGTGCCCGGCCGCTGCGACGGAGCCCGGCTCGTCCTGTGGACGACGGAGCGCTGTCCACAGGTCCGCACCTGCCGAACCGGAACGCGCGGGACGCCGCAGGTGCGGGGTTAGGGTGCGGCGTGGCCGCCTCCTACCGCATCGCCGAGGCCGCCGAGCTGCTCGGGGTCAGCGACGACACGGTGCGCCGCTGGATCGACGGCGGCCGGCTCCCGGCCTCGCGGGAGGGAGGCGGGCCGGCGCACATCGACGGCGCCGATCTGGCCCGCGTCGCCGCGCAGCTGCGCGAGGCGCCCGAGCCGGGTGCCACGCGGCACTCCTCGGCCCGCAACCGGCTGACCGGCATCGTCACGCGCGTCGTCCGGGACGGCGTGATGGCCCAGGTCGAGATCCAGGCCGGGCCGTTCCGGGTGGTCTCGCTGATGTCCCGCGAGGCCGCGGACGAGCTCGGCCTCGACGTCGGCGTGCGCGCGGTCGCGACCGTGAAGGCGACCCAGGTCAGCGTCGACGTCCCCTGACCGACCGAGGGCTCGGACACGAGCGCGCGTCGTACACCCGCAGATGCGGGCGCACCTCGTCTAGTGTGCCGCGGGTGCGGACTCCTGCCTCCCTCGTCCTCGCGGCGCTCCTGCTGACCGGCTGCGGCACCGCGCAGTCCGGTGCCACCGACGGCGGCGGGGAGGGCCGGGACGGCGGCCTGACCGGCACGCTCACCGTCTTCGCGGCCGCCTCGCTCACCGACGTCTTCACCGAGCTGGGCGACCAGCTGGGGCAGGACAACCCCGACCTCGACGTGCAGTTCAACTTCGCCGGCAGCTCCGCGCTGGCCACGCAGCTGACCCAGGGGGCGCCGGCGGACGTCTTCGCCTCGGCGAACCAGGCGCAGATGACCGTGCTCACCGAGGCGGGGCTGCAGGCGGAGGACCCCGTGGTCTTCACCGCGAACGTGCTGCAGATCGCCGTTCCCGCGGGCAACCCCGCCGGGGTGTCCGGCCTGGCCGACTTCGGGCGGGAGGACCTGACGCTCGCGGTCTGCGCGCCGGAGGTGCCCTGTGGCGCGGCCGCCGACGACGTCTTCGCCGCAGCGGGCGTCACCGCCGTGCCCGACACCCTGGAGGAGGACGTGCGGGCGGCGCTGACCAAGGTCGAGCTCGGCGAGGTCGACGCCGCGCTGGTCTACACCACCGACGTCACCGCGGCCGGTGACGCGGTCGAGGGCCTCGACTTCCCCGAGGCCGAGGACGCGGTGAACGACTACCCGATCTGCACGCTGGCCGACGCCCCCAACCCCGCGGCGGCCGCCGCCTTCGTCGACCTGGTGCGGTCCGAGAGCGGGCAGCAGGCGCTGGCCGACGCCGGCTTCCGCACCCCGTGAGACGACGGGGGGCCGGGGTCCCGCTGCCGCTGCTCGTCCCCGCCTCGATCGCCGTCGCCTTCCTCGTCCTGCCCCTGCTCGGCCTCGTCGTCCGCACGCCGTGGACGGACCTGCCCGCGCAGCTGGCGGACCCGGCCGTCGGCGAGGCGCTGCGCCTCTCCCTGGTGTCGGCGACGCTGGCCACCGCGGTCTCGCTCGTGCTCGGTGTGCCGCTGGCCTGGGTGCTGGCCCGCTCGCGGGCCCGGGGCCGGTCGGTGCTGCGCGCCCTGGTCACGGTCCCCCTGGTGCTGCCGCCGGTCGTCGGCGGGGTCGCGCTGTTCCTCGTGCTGGGCCGGCAGGGGATCGTCGGCCGCTGGCTGGACCAGGGCTTCGACGTCACGATCCCGTTCACCACGACGGCGGTGGTGATCGCCGAGACGTTCGTGGCGATGCCGTTCCTCGTCATCAGCGTCGAGGGGGCGCTGCGGGCGGCCGACGCGCGGTTCGAGGACGCCGCGGCAACCCTCGGGGCCGACCGGTGGACGACGTTCCGCCGGGTGACCCTCCCGCTCGTGTCCCCGGGCATCGCCGCGGGCGCCGTGCTCTGCTGGGCCCGCGCGCTCGGCGAGTTCGGCGCCACGATCACCTTCGCCGGCAACTTCCCGGGGACGACGCAGACGATGCCGCTGGCCGTGTACCTGGCGCTGCAGCGCGACCCGCAGGCGGCGATCGTCCTCTCCCTCGTGCTGCTCGTGGTCTCCCTCGCCACGCTGCTGCTCCTCCGCGACCGCTGGCTGTCTAGCGCCGGAGCCGCGGCATGAGCCTCGCGGCCTCGATCACCGTGGCCCGCGGCGCGCTCACCGTCGACCTGCACCTCGACGTCGCCGACGGGGAGGTGCTCGCCGTCCTCGGCCCGAACGGAGCGGGCAAGTCCACGCTGCTGCGGGTGCTGGCCGGGCTGCTGCCACCCGACGGCGGCCGGGTGGCGGTCGACGGCCGCGACGTCTGGGACGACGTCGCGGCCGGGGTGCACGTGCCCGCCCACGAGCGCCGGCTGGGCATGGTCTTCCAGGACCACCTGCTCTTCCCACACCTGACGGTCACCGACAACGTGGCCTTCGGGCTCCGCACCCGGGGGCTGCGGAAGGCCGCGGCGCGGGCGGCGGCGGGGGAGTGGCTGGGGCGGGTCGGGCTGGCCGATCTCGGCGACCGCCGGCCCGGCCAGCTCTCCGGGGGGCAGGCGCAGCGGGCCGCGCTGGCCCGCGCGCTGGTCGGCGACCCCGCCGTCCTGCTGCTCGACGAGCCGTTGTCGGCGCTGGACGCCCGCACCCGGCTGGTCGTCCGCGCGGAGCTGCGCCGGCACCTCGCCGCGTTCGCCGGCAGCACCGTGCTGGTGACGCACGACCCGGTCGACGCGATGGCGCTGGCCGACCGGGTCGTCGTCGTCGAGGAGGGGCGGGTCGTCCAGGCCGGCACCCCGGCCGACGTCAGCCGGCACCCGCGCACCGACTACGTGGCGCGGCTGGTCGGCCTCGCCCTCCTGCCCGGCACCGGCGCGGGGTCCACCGTGCGGCTGGAGGGCGGCGGCGCGGTCGCGGTGGCCGAGGAGACGGCCGGGCCGGTGTTCGTCGCCGTCCGGCCCGAGTCGGTGGCGCTCTACCTCAGCGCCCCGCACGGCAGCCCGCGCAACGTGTGGCCGCTGCGGCTGGTGTCGGCCACCCCGCACGGCGCGACGGTCCGCTGCGAGCTGGACGGCGAGGTGCCGCTGGTCGCCGACGTCACCGCGACCGCCTTCGCCGAGCTCGGCCTGGCCCCGGGGTCGGCGGTCTGGGCCACGGTGAAGGCCTCCGAGGTGGCCGTCTACGCCCGCTGAGAGGCTGGGGCCATGAGCGCAGTCGCAGGGCTCGTCCTCGCCGCCGGGGGCGGCCGCCGGTACGGGATGCCGAAGGCGCTGGTCGAGTACGAGGGCAGCCTGCTGGTCGAGCGGGCGGTCGCGACGGCGCGGGCGGTGTGCGACCCCGTCCTGGTCGTGCTGGGCGCCCGGGCGGTCGACGTGTGGCGCACCGCGGACCTGGACGGCGCGACGGTGCTGGCCAACCGCGACTGGGAGACGGGCATGGCGTCGTCCCTGCGCACCGGGCTGGAGGGGCTGCGCGGCTGGCCGGGACGGATCGAGGCCGCGCTCGTGCTGCTGGTCGACATGCCGGGCATGACCACCGTGGCCCTGGAGCGCCTGGCCTCGCACGCGGCACCGGACGCGCTGGCGATCGCCACCTACGACGGCGTCCGCGGGCACCCCGTCCTCCTCGGCCGCGAGCACTGGGCGGGGGTGGCCGAGACCGCGACCGGCGACGAGGGTGCCCGGCGCTACCTCGCGACCCACCCCGTCACCGAGGTCGACTGCACGGGCCTGGCGGACCCCACCGACCTCGACGTCCCGCCTCCGGGCCCGGCCCCCGGGGTACCGTCGGCGCCGTGATCGCCCGAGTCGTCGACGCGCCGCTCTCGGTCGCCGAGCACGAGGACGCCGTGGCGGACAAGGCGGCCGGCGCGGTCGTCTCCTTCTCCGGCGTCGTCCGTGACCACGACGGCGGCCGGTCGGTGACCGAGCTGGAGTACGTCGGCCACCCGACGGCGCAGTCGGTCATCGAGGAGCTGGCGCAGGAGTTCGCCGCGCGGCCCGACGTGCACGCCGTCGCCGTCTCCCACCGGGTCGGCATGCTCGGCATCGGCGACGTCGCGCTGGCCTGCGCGGTCAGCGCCTCCCACCGTGGCCAGGCGTTCGCCGCCTGCGCCGAGCTCGTCGACGAGGTGAAGAAGCGGCTGCCGATCTGGAAGCGGCAGGTCTTCACCGACGGCGACGAGGAGTGGGTCGCCTGCCCCTGAGGCGCGGGTGGCGGGTCAACGCTCGACCAGCACCACCTCGTACCGGTCCGCGGTCGGGGGGATGCCGGTGTCGAACTTGGCGTTCACCACGGCCAGGTCGTCGTCGACCACGATCAACGTGGTCGGGATCTGGAAGTCGTCGTCGGTGATCGTCTCCTCGACCGACCCGGAGGTCAGGTCCGGGCTCAGCCGGGCACGGACCACCTGGTTCAGCTGGTTCTGCACGGCCCAGAGGTCGTGGCCCTCGAGCTGGATGCCGTCCACGCTCGGCACGTCGACCCCGGCGATCTCGGCGCTCGCCCCGGTGCCGGGGTCCACGGTGTAGACGCGGCCGGTTCCCGAGTGCGCCACGATCAGCGTGTCGCCGTCCGGCGTGGCGGCGATGCCGTTGAGGCTGATGTCCGTGGGCCGCTCGGCCGCCGGGCCGGTGAGCTCGAGGGTGCGTGCCGTTCCCGGCTCACCGTGCCGGACGGGGACGAAGTGCAGCCGGGGTTCCAGACTGTCGGTGAACCACGCGCCGTCCGGGGTGACGGTGACGTCGTTGACGAAGGACGTGCCCGGGTCGCCGAACTCGTAGGCGGCGACCGTGTTCCCCGTGCAGAGGTCGTACACGTACCCGAGACCACGGGACGTGCTGGGGCCCCCGGGGAAGGCGCCGCCGCCCGCCACGAACAGCAGGTCGTGCCGGAGGTCGGCGAACATGCCGATGGCCATCCGGCCGTCCGGAGCGTCGATGAACAACTCCGCCGTCCGCCGCCCGAGGTCGCCGCGGAAGATGTCCCCGGCGAACAGGTCCCCGGCGTAGAAGGTGTCACCGCCCCCGTGGGCGATGCCCTCGGCCGAGGTCGCGCCCGGGAGCACGATGACGTCGTCGTGCGGGTGGGCCGCCGCGGGGGCGACGGTCGCGGCCCCCAGGCCCAGAGTGGCCGCCACGAGCACTGTCGCGCGGACGGACGATCGGGGGAAGGCAGACCTGGACATCCGTGCCTCCTGATCGGCGCCGCATCGCGCCGGACGGGACTGCGGGGGTCTGGCCGCCACCTTGGCACCACCGGGCTCCGACCGGAAGGGCACGACCGGTAGCGAGCCCTCCGTGGTCAGTCGGCGCGCAGCAGCCGGGCCTCCACGATCTTCGTCGCGCCGGCCGCGTGCATCTCCACCGCGTCGGTCCGTTCCCGGACCCGGTCGAGCATCTCGGTGTCGCTGATCGGCATCGTGACCACGAGGCGCTGTGCCTTGTCGACCTCGGGGTGCTCGAGGACGGCGTCGACGAGCCGGCTCCGGGTGCCCACGGGCAGGTGGCCGGACGCGACGTGCAGCTCGGAGTGGACGACGCCGGTGCCGTCGGTGGGGTGCACGTCGGCGTCGGCGAGAACGCGCCCGCCGGCGAGGATCTGGACGGAGAACGCCCGTACGGGGGACTCGCGGAGGCCGGTGGGCTCGGTCAGGGCGGATCGGTCGTCGGATCGTGTCATCGCTGGGCTCCGCACGGTCGAGGGGGAGGACGGCCCGTCGAGGGCCTCCGCGAGGGGCCCGGCGCCCGGGCCCACGACGGTGCGACGCTGCACGGTCGATCCCAGCCTGGCCGAGTCGCGGCGTGACGTGCACCACGCGATCGGGAAACGCCGCGGAGGAGCGCGCTGCGCGTCGGTTCCGACGCGGAGCGCCACATCGGAGGCCGAGCCGATCAGGAGTCCGGTGCGGGCGGGCGCAGGCCGGCGGCCATGAGCGTGCTCAGCATGCGCGCGACCATCTCCACGAGCGGGAGGTCCCGGCTCGCGCTGCGCGGCCGGGCGCGGAACCCCACCGCGCAGACGGTGCCGAACAGCTCGCCGTCGGCGGTCACCAGCGGAACGCCGAGGTAGGCCGCCACCCGGGTGACCGGTCCGAGGGAGCGCGAGGCGTACTCCGGCACCGCTGCGGTCACCGTCGCCGCACGCGGCGCCTCACCGGCCACCATGAGCCGGCAGAAGCTGTCCTCCCAGGACAGCGACGCCCCCGGTGGCAGCCCCTCCGCGGGGTGGGCGTGCAGCACCACCTGGCGGTCACCGACGACGCGGGTGACCGTCCAGACGTCCCAGCCGAGCTGCTGGTGCAGGAACTGCAGGGCACCGCACGCGGCGGCGGCGAAGTCCGGCCACGGCGCCACGTCCGCGATCCCGGGTTCTGGATCCATCGCGACCGGTGCCCCCCTCCGCGCACGGCCTCGGTCCGCGCGTACGGCGCGGCGGGCACGGTCAGTGTCGCGCAGGCGCCTCGCCGTCGTCGCGTGGGGCGCGCTCGGCAGCCTCCTCCTCGGCCTCCCCCTCGAGCCGGCGGGCTTCCCCGGCCGCCTTGGCCGCTTCGTCGCCGTGCGACTCGCCGTAGACCTCCTCGGCGCGGCCGATCAGCTCGGTGGCCTTCGCCCTGGCCCTGCCCCAGATGCTCATGCCGCCATTCTCCGGTGTCGTGATCACCGGTGCAGCACCTCCGCGCGCGGGATCACCGGTGCACGGCGTCGCGGATCTCGCCCACCAGTTCCTCGAGGATGTCCTCCAGCGCCACCACGCCCAGCACCGCGCCGCCCTCCGTCACCGCGGCGAACTGCGCGCCGTCGGCCTGCATCGTCTGCAGCGTGGTGCGCAGGTCGCCGGTGGCCGGCACCCGCGGTAGCGGGCGGGTGATGTCGGCGACCCGCACCTCGGGGTCGCCGTCGGCGACCAGCACGTCCTTGACGTGGACGTAGCCGGTGAACTCGCCGTCGCGGACGACCGGGAAGCGGGAGAAGCCGGTGCGCGCCGCGGCCCGCTCGACGGCCAGGGCGCCGTCGTCGGGCGACACCGTGGTCAGCTGCGCCCTCGGGATCAGCACCGCCCGGGTGTCCCGGTCCTCGAGCGACAGCGCGCCGGTGAGCAGGTCGTGCTCGCGCTTGTCGAGCAGCCCGCCGGCCCGGGACTGGTCGAGCAGCCCCGCGACCTCGTCCCGGGTGAAGGAGCTGCTGACCTCGGTCTTCGGGTCCACCCGGAGCAGCCGGAGGATGCCGTTGGCCAGGGCGTTGAGGCCGGCGATCACCGGCTTGAGCACGGTCACCACCGCCGACAGCGGGGGAGCCAGCGCCAGCGCCGCGCGGTCCGGGCCGGCCAGTGCCAGGTTCTTCGGCACCATCTCGCCGATCACCACGTGCAGCGCGACCACGACGGTGAGCGCGATGACGAAGGCGATCGGGTGGACCAGCGCCTCCGGCACGCTCAGCGCCTCGAACACCGGCTCCAGCAGGTGCGCGACGGCGGGCTCGCCGATGGCCCCGAGGCCCAGCGAGCAGACGGTGATGCCGAGCTGGGCGCCGGCCATCATCAGCGAGACCCGCTCCATCGCCGCCAGGGTGGTGCGGGCGCGACGGGAGCCGGCCTCGGCCAGCGGCTCGATCGACGACCGCCGCGCGGAGACCAGCGCGAACTCCGCGCCCACGAAGAAGGCGTTGGCCAGCAGCAGGACGACGGCGACGAGCACTCCGGTCCAGTCACCCACGGGGGGCCTCCTCGGTCTCGTCCCCGGCGGGGATCGCGCCGACGCGGGCGCGGTCGACGCGCGTGCCGTCGAGGGTCTCGACCTCGACCCAGACCCCGCCCGGGTGTCCCTCGGCCTCCGCGGCGAGCTCGGGTGGGAGCTGGCGCAGCGCGGTCACCCGGTCGCCGGGCTCCGGGATGCGGCCCAGGTGGTGCAGCACGAGGCCGCCGAGCGTCTCGTAGTGCCGGTCGGCGGGGACGGCGAGCCCGGTCAGGGCGCTCACCTCGTCGGGACGCAGCAGCCCGGACACCGACCAGGTGCCGTCACCGCGGTCGACGACCTCCTGCTCGAGCAGCTCGTCGTGCTCGTCGGAGACCGCCCCGACCAGTTCCTCGACGAGGTCCTCGACGGTCACCACGCCGTCCGTGCCGCCGTACTCGTCGATGACGACGGCCATCTGCAGCCCGCCGCGGCGCAGGTCGACGAGCAGCTCGTCGAGCTGGCGGGAGGTGGGGACGAACAGCGGCGCGATCATCACCTGCTCGACCGGCACGGTCGACCGCTCGTCCCGCGCGACGGCCAGTGCGTGTTTCACGTGGACCATCCCGACCACGTCGTCGGCCCCGGCCCCGGCGACCACCGGGAACCGGGAGTGCCCGGACTCCCGTGCGGTGGACAGGACGGCGGCGACGGGGGCGTCCACCGGCACGGTGGTCATCCGGATCCGCGGGGTGGCGACGTCGCTGGCGCGCAGCTCGCCGAAGGCCAGCCCCCGCTCGAGCAGCCTCGCCGTCTCGACGGGCAGCGTGCCGACCGTGCGCGAGCGGCGGACCAGGGAGGTCAGCTCCTCCGGCGACCGGGCCGACGCCAGCTCCTCCTGCGGCTCGACGCCGAAGACCCGGCGCAGGATGCCGTTGGCCCAGCCGTTGAGGAACCGGATGAGCAGCGCGGTGGACTTGGTGAAGCCGCGCTGGAACCCGGACACGGCCTTGGCCACCCGCAGCGGGTCCGAGATCGCCAGGTTCTTGGGCACCAGCTCGCCGAACACCATGGTCAGCACGGTGGCCAGGACCAGCGCGACGGTGATCGACACCGAGCGGGCCGCCGCGCCGGACAGGCCCATCGAGGCGAGCGGGCCCTGCAGCAGCGCGGCGATCGACGGCTCGGCGACGAAGCCGATCGCCAGGTTGGTCACGGTGATGCCGAGCTGGGCCCCGGAGAGCTGGGTGGACAGCGTCTTCATCGAGGTCAGGACGCCGGCGGCCCGGGGCCGGCCGGCCTCGACCTCACGCTCCACGGTGGCGCGGTCGACGGTGACCAGCGCGAACTCGAAGGCGACGAAGCCGGCGCAGCCGAGGATGAGCAGGACGCCGACCGCGACGAGCAACCACTCGATCATCGGACGCTGCCGGCTCGGCGGGACCTCGCGGGGTCGGTCAGTTCAGGGGACGGGCGATGGTGAGGCAGCGCCTTCACGAGCGGGGGGTCATCCTCCGGCGAACGGGGGCAGCACGTCGACGACCGCCCCGGGTTCCAGGGCCAACGCGCGGTCCCGCGTCTGCGTTCCGTCGACGAGGAACGAACAGGCGGTGAGCACCCGCTCCAGCTTCTCGCCGTGGCTGTCCACGATCTGCCCGATCAGCTCGTCGAGCGTGGTCGCGGTGCGGATCTCGGTGTCCACGCCCGCGGCGGCGCGGGCCCCGGCGAAGTACCGCACGGTGACCGATGTCATCGTCGGCCCTCGCGGTCGGCGGCACTCCCGGCCACGTCAGCCACCGATCGCCGACATCGGCCGGGACGGCTGCAGGAAGCTCGGGTCGTCGATGCCGTGCCCGGGCAGCTTGGCCAGCGTGGCGATCCGCCAGCGGTCGGCCAGCTCCTGGTCGGTCGCGCCCTCGCGCATCGGCGTCCGCAGGTCGGACTCCTCGCGGGCGAACAGGCAGTTGCGGATCTGCCCGTCGGCGGTCAGCCGGGTGCGGTCACAGGTGCCGCAGAACGAGCGGGTCACCGAGGCGATGACGCCGACGGTCGCGGGGCCGCCGTCGACCAGCCAGCGCTCCGCAGGCGCCGACCCGCGCTCCTCGGTGTCGGGGGTGAGCGTGTGGGCCGCCGAGAGCCGCTCGAGGATGTCCTCGGCGGTGACCATCCGGCCGCGGGTCCAGGCGTGGTGGGCGTCCAGCGGCATCTGCTCGATGAACCGGAGCTGGTACCCCTGCTCCAGGCAGAAGTCGAGCAGCGGAACGGCGTCGACGTCGTTCATCCCGTGCAGCAGGACGGCGTTGACCTTCACCGGGGTCAGGCCGGCGTCCCGGGCGGCGGCGAGACCGGCCAGGACGTCGTCGAGCCGGTCGCGGTGGGTGAGCTGCTTGAACCGGTCGCGGTCGAGGGTGTCGAGGCTGACGTTGATCCGGTCGAGGCCGGCCGCGGCCAGCGCCGGGGCGATGCGCACGAGGCCGATCGCGTTGGTGGTGAGGCTGACCTCGGGGCGCGGCGCGAGCGCGGTGGCGGCCTGCACGATGCCGACCAGGCCGGGGCGCAGCAGCGGTTCGCCCCCGGTGAAGCGGACCTCGCGGATGCCCAGCTGCTCCACGCCGATGCGCACCAGCCGGGCGATCTCGTCGTCGGTCAGCACCTCGACCTTCGGCAGCCAGTCCAGGCCCTCCGGCGGCATGCAGTAGGTGCAGCGCAGGTTGCAGCGGTCGGTCAGGGACACGCGCAGGTCGGTGGCGACGCGGCCGTGCCGGTCGACCAGCCCACCGGAACCGGGCACCGGGTCGGGCCGGCGCAGCACCGGGTCGGGCAGCGGGCTCGTCGAGGTCACCCCTCGAATGTAGTGGCGGAGGACGACGGTGTGCCGCGTCCCGGACGTGCGACGGGGGCGACCGGAGCTCCGGTCGCCCCCGTCGGGGTGTGTCGGTCAGCCGATCGGGGTGGGGGACACCGGGTCCGGCGGCACCGGGACCGAGCCCTGGATGCGGTTGCGGGCCTGACAGTCGGTGGTGCAGTTGGTCGCGCCGGCCGACAGCTCGATCGCGTCCTCGCCGAGCACGCCGCCCATCCGGCCGCCGGAGGCCACCGACCAGCGGGTCGTCGTCCCGTCCTGGTACAGCTTCGTGGCCACCTGCGGGCTGTCCTTGCCCAGCAGCATCTGGTGCGTCGCGTCCCCGGCGACGCCGTCGCCGAAGTTGATCTTCCCGGTGAACTCGTTGACGAAGAAGAACAGCGTCGGGCCGAGGGTGTGGACGTACTCCACCGGGCCGCCGAACTCCTGTTCCATCTGGAAGATGCCGCCCTGCGGGGCGTCCTTGGCCTGGACCTTGAACTTCCCGCCGGCGGCCGAGAACTCGGCGACGAGGACGCCGTCGCGCAGCCGCAACTCGGTGATCCGGACGCCGCGCAGCTGCGCTGCGGTCAGCTGCGGCACCTTCGAGGCGAAGACGACCGTCGGCGCGGTGACCATGCGCTGCGGATCCGGCGCGCCGGTCAGGGTGTAGGCGTAGACCCCGAGCGTCGCCGGGTCGATCGTGAAGGTGACGTGCCGGCCCCGGACGGCGATCGGCCCGGTGGGCGTCACGTCCCGCAGCCGGGCCTCGTTGCCGGCGGTCGGGTTGGTGGTCCGGCCGTTGACGGTGACGGCGAAGTCCCCGGCGGTCACGGCGCCGCCGCCGGCCCCGCCGCCCCCGTCGTCGGATGCCGCTCCGTCGTCGCTGCCGCCCTTCGCGGCGGCGACGCCCGGGACGAGCAGGACGCCGAGGGCGAGCAGGAGGGCGAGCAGGGGAGCGAGCGGGAGGCGCGGGCGGGCGGTCGGTGGCACGGGGCTCCTCCGAGTGAGGTGAATGCTCCGCGTGTGCGGTCGCTCACACAGCGTCCATGAAGGTTCATGGACTGCGGCGGCGCCACGCCATCGGCCCGCGAGAATCCGGCGGCGGGCCGGCGGCGGGCGTTGCTACGGTCGAGCGGCCACCCGAGAGACCGGCGGCCAGCCCCGCACTCGCTCGTGGCCAGGAAGCGCGAGAGTCCCGTGTCGCCCCGCACCGTCTTCGCCCCCTACGCCCGCCTGTTCGCCGTTCCCGGCTCGGTGGCGTTCTCCTTCGCCGGGTGGGTCGCCCGGCTGCCCATCCCCATGCTCGGCCTCGGCGCGGTGCTGCTGGTCGCCGGCGAGACCGGCAGCTACGGCCTGGCCGGTGCCGTCTCGGGCACACTCGCCCTCAGCTTCTCCGTCGCCAGCCCGCAGTGGGCCCGCGCGATGGACCGGCGCGGTCAGGGCGCCGTCCTCCGCTGGGCGATGACCGCCTACCTGCTCTCCGGTGTCGCCTTCGTCGCCGCGGTGACCGCCGGGGCGCCGCGCTGGTCGTGGTTCGCGCTCGCGGCGGTGTGCGGGGCGAGCGGGCCGAACATCGGCTCGCTGGTGCGCGCGCGGTGGGTCGCGGCCCTGGAGGACGCCGGCCGCCGGCAGACCGCCTTCGCGCTGGAAGCCGTCGTCGACGAGGTGGTCTTCGTCGTCGGCCCGCCGCTGGTGACGCTGCTCGCCACGCTGGTCGCCCCGCCGGTCGGCTTCCTCACCGGCATCGTGCTCGGCTCGGCCGGCGGGTTCTGGCTGGCCGGCCAGCGCGGCACCGAACCGGCGCTGCACCGGCCCGACCCGGCGTCCCCGGTCCGGCGCTGGGCGGCGGTCAACGCCACGGTGCTGGTCGTCGCGGTGACCTACGTGGCCGTCGGCGCGGTCTTTGGTGCGGTGGACGTCGTCGTCGTGGGGTTCGCCGACGCCGAGGGTGCCCCCGCGCTGGCCGGGCTCGCGCTGGCCGTCTACGCCGGCGGCAGCCTGGTGGCCGGGTTGCTCTACGGCGTCGTCCGGCTGCCCGGCACGCTGACCGCGCGCTTCCTGGCCACCGCCGTGGCCTTCGGCGTCGCCGCCCAGCTGATGTGGGGCGTCAGCTCGCTGGTCGTTCTGGTCGGTGCCGGCTTCCTGGCCGGCCTGGCGATCGCCCCCGTGCTGGTCTCGGGCACCTCGCTGGTGGAGTCCCGGGTGCCGCGCGCCGCGCTGACCGAGGCGCTGTCGTGGACCACCACCGGGCTCACCCTCGGCGTCACCGCGGGCTCGGCGCTGGCCGGGGCGGCCGTCGACGCGTGGGGTGCCGAGACCGCGTTCGCCGTCCCCGCGACGGCCGCCGCGCTGGCCGCTCTCGTCGCCCTGGCCGGCGCGCCGCTGCTGCGCCGCCGACCCCCGGCGGCCACGGGCGCACCCGCTGTGCGGGTTGACGACGGCGTCATCGGGTAGCGGGCTGCCGGGCCGCACCACCGCGACCGGAGTGTGCCGCCCTCCCCGACCCGAGAGGAACTGCCTGTGGCCACCGTGCCCACCATCCGTCTGAACAACGGCGTCGAGATCCCGCAGCTGGGCTTCGGCGTCTTCCAGATCCCGCCGGCCGAGACCGCCGAGGCCACGCGCACCGCGCTGGAGATCGGCTACCGGCACATCGACACCGCGCAGATGTACGGCAACGAGAAGGGCGTGGGCGAGGCCGTCCGCGACTCGGGCCTCCCGCGCGAGGAGGTGTTCGTCACCAGCAAGCTGAACAACAACCGGCAGACGCGCGACGACATCCTCCGCGCGTTCGACGAGAGCCTCGCCCAGCTCGGTCTCGACCAGCTCGACCTCTTCCTCGTCCACTGGCCGCTGCCGACCGTGAGCGACTACGTGGCCCGCTGGACGGTGATGGAGGAGATCTACGCGAGCGGCCGGGTCCGGGCCATCGGCGTCTCGAACTTCCAGCCCGAGCACCTGCGCGACCTCTTCGCGGCCACCGAGGTCCGCCCGGCGGTCAACCAGATCGAGGTGCACCCCTACCTGGCCAACGACGAGGTCCGGGCGTTCGGGGCCGAGTACGAGATCGTCACGGAGGCGTGGTCGCCGATCGCCAAGGGGAAGGTCGCCACCGATCCCGTGATCGCGGAGATCGCGGCCGGCCTGGGGCGGACCCCGGCGCAGGTGACCCTCCGCTGGCACGTGCAGCGGGGTGACGTCGTCTTCCCGAAGTCGGTGACCCGCAGCCGGGTGGAGGAGAACTTCGCGATCTTCGACTTCGAGCTCGACGAGTCGGCGATGGCCGCCATCAGCGGCCTCGACCGGGCCGAGCGGACCGGGCCCGATCCCGACACGTTCGCGTTCATCCCCCAGTGAGCCCGTTGGAGTGGATCCGTGGGCGTGACGCCCACGGATCCACTCCATCAGCGGTGCTGCAGCAGGGCCGCGCGGACGAGCGCCAGCACCGTCTCGCCGTCCACGCCCGCCGCCCGGGCCCGCACGACGAGGTCGTCCGCGGCGCTGCGCAGCCCGGTCGTGTCCGGTGCCGTGGTCGGGGCCCCGGTGACGACGGTGCCGGTGCGGCGCCGGCTGGCGACCAGCCCGGCCGCCTCCAGCTCGGTGTAGGCGCGCGCCACCGTGCCCGTGGCCACCCCCAGGTCGGCCGCCAGGGCGCGCATGGCGGGGAGCCGGTCGCCCGCGCGCAGCAGGCCGGCGTGCACGTAGGCGGCCACCTGGCTGCGGATCTGCTCGTACGGCGGCGTGGGGCTGGCGACGTCGACGGTGATGTCCAGCGCCATGACGGTCAGGCGGGCACCGGCCGGTCGGCGGGGACGCCGGGTGCCCGGACGCAGGCGACGAGCACCCCGGCGAGCAGGGCGGCCAGCCCGCAGCCGCCCACGCCGACGCCCAGTACGGCGAGCACTCCGCCTCCGGTGGTGGAGGAGATGCTCCACGCCGCGTTGCCGGCCACGGCCAGCAACCCGCCGGCGACC
Source organism: Geodermatophilus sp. CPCC 205506 (assembly GCF_051383635.1). Lineage (NCBI taxonomy): Bacteria > Bacillati > Actinomycetota > Actinomycetes > Geodermatophilales > Geodermatophilaceae > Geodermatophilus > Geodermatophilus sp. CPCC 205506. The sequence goes on from NZ_JALPKP010000014.1 coordinate 78,831, forward strand.
ACCAGGGTCGTCGCGGCCGCCGCGCGCAGGACGCGGTGCGCCGAGGCCCGGCGCACCGCGTCCTCGATCCGGTCGTCCTCGGTCACGACGGCGGAGCGGGTGGCGACGATCCACAGCGCGGCCACGGTCACCGCGGCCAGGACGAGCAGCCCGAGCCCGGCCGGGCGGCCGTAGACGAGCCCCGGGAACGGGCCCGCCGTCGACCGGAACGGCGGGTCCTCGACCAGCAGGCTGCGGCCGTCGGGGGCGGCCAGCGCGGCTCCCAGGGCGATGGTGACGACGGCGGCGACCCCGGCGCCCACCGTCGTCCGGACCAGCCACCGCGGCGCGGCGTCCAGCAGCCGGCGGCGCACCAGCCGGGCGCGCCGGACCTGCCCCTGCGGGCGCGGCCAGGTGAGCTCCCCCAGCCCCAGGACGACGACGTGCACGACCCCCGCGGCGACCGGCACCAGGAGGGCGGTTCTGCCGAGGCTGCCGGGCGAGGCGTTCCCCAGCCCCGCCACGCCGACCGCTGTCGCTGCGGCGGCGCCCGCCAGCAGCGCCGTCGCCGTCGTGCCGACCGCGTGGGTGCGGGCGGCCGCGACGGTGGTCTCCCGGCTCGGCGGTGAGCGCCGGGCCACCGCGGTGCCGACGGCGAGCGCGCCGGCCAGGGCCAGCACCAGCAGGAGCGGCACCAGCGCCACGACGTCCTCCACTGCCTCATTGAGTCAAGCGATTGACACAATGGAGGTCGGGGGCGCCGGGCGCAAGGGCCCGGGCGCTCCGGTCAGTCGGTCGTGACGAAGTCGATGAGCTCCTCGACCCGGCCGATCAGCGCCGGCTCCAGATCGGTCCACGTGCGCACCCGGGCGAGGATGCGCTGCGCCCAGACGTAGCCGGTGTCGTCCTCCCAGCCCAGCCGGCGGCAGACCCCCTCCTTCCACGACTCCCCCTTGGGCACCGTCGGCCAGGCGCGGATGCCGACCACCTGCGGCTTGACCGCCTGCCAGATGTCGATGAACGGGTGCCCGACGACCAGCGCGTGCTCGCCGGTGACCCGGTCGGCGATCCGCGACTCCTTGGAGCCCGTCACCAGGTGGTCGACCAGCACGCCCAGCCGCCGTCCGGAGGAGGGGCGGAACTCCCGCACGATCGCCGGCAGGTCGTCGACGCCGTGCAGCGGCTCGACGACGACGCCCTCGATCCGCAGGTCGTGGCCCCAGACCTTCTCGACCAGCTCGGCGTCGTGCTTGCCCTCGACGTAGATGCGGCCCTCGCGGGCGACCCGCGCCCGGGCGCCGGCGACGTAGGTCGAGCCCGACGCGCTGCGGGCCGGCGCGGCCGGCGCCTGCGGCTTCGGCCGCACGAGCACCACGGGCCTGCCGTCGACCCAGAACCCGGGGCCGAGCGGGTAGGCGCGCACCTTCCCGAACCGGTCCTCGAGGTGGACGACGTCCTTCTCGCAGCGCACCACGGCGCCCACGAAGCCCGAGCTGGGGTCCTCGACGACGAGGTCGCGCTCGGCCTCGACCTGCGGGCTGGGCTTCTTGACGGTGCGCGGGTGGACCAGGTCGTCGTACGGCGAGCGGGGAGGCACGCCGTCCAGGATGAGCAGAGACCGGCCCGCTCACGGAGGCGACGCGCCGGGTGGCGACGAGCACGACACGCCCGGCGGTGTCCCGCTCACCGTTGGTGAACGGATGGACCGGCCGGTTCCGGTTCCCGGCGGCGCCGCGTGTCCGCGCGTCTGACCAGCGCGGACGGCGCGTTGCGCGACCGACGGCCGGCCCCGGCCCGGTGGCGCGTCGGCGTGCCGGGCATGTTGCAACGGCCGTTGACCGTTTCGCGGGCCCGTGCCCGGTCACTCATCTGCCGACCGTTCCACCAGTGCTCAGATGGGAGCGACGAACGACGATGATCGGAACCGAGACCATCAGCCGCGTGATCGGCAAGGACGTGTACGACGAGAGCGGCGACAAGATCGGGTCTGCCTCCGAGGTGTACCTGGACGACGAGACCGGCCAGCCGGAGTGGGTGACCGTGCGCACCGGGCTGTTCGGGACGAAGGAGTCCTTCGTCCCCATCCGGGACGCCGACCTGACCGACGACGGCCTGCGCGTGCCGGTCAGCAAGAGCGCCGTGAAGGACGCCCCGAAGATCGACACCAACGGGCACCTCTCCCCGCAGGAGGAGCAGGAGCTCTACCGCTACTACAACCTGCAGGCCGGCACCGGCACCAGCGGCCGCACCGACACCACCGTCGGCCGGCACGAGACGACCGCCGGCACGACCGACCGGGACCGCGACCTGACCGGTCGCGACACGACCGGGGTGGACACCCGTCCCGCCGTCGGCCGCGACACCTCCGGCCCGACCACGGACAACGCGATGACCCGTTCCGAGGAGCGGCTCAACGTCGGCACGCGTACCGAGGAGGTCGGCCGCGCCCGGCTGCGCAAGTACGTCGTCACCGAGAACGTGACCGAGACCGTGCCGGTCTCCCGCGAGGAGGTCCGGGTCGAGCGCGAGCCGATCACCGAGGGCAACGTCGGCAACGCCATGGACGGCCCCGCCATCAGCGAGGAGGAGCACGAGGTCACCCTCCACGCCGAGCGCCCGGTCGTGGAAAAGGAGGCCGTACCGGTCGAGCGCGTGCGCCTGGACACCGAGACGGTGACCGGCCACGAGACCGTGTCGGAGGACGTGCGCCGGGAGGAGATCGACGTCGACGGGGACACCACCCGCGACCGTCGCGTCTGACTCCCCGCCCGGCGCGTGCCGGGCGACCCGCACCGGCAGTGGCCGGCCGAGACCCGTTCTCGGCCGGCCACTGCCGTCCGGGGGGAGCCGCCGCGCCGCGGGTGGGATGCTCGGGGCGTGAGTGAGAGCACGGTCGCCCGCGTGGCCACCTCCGACGTCGGTTTCGCCGACCCCGACGAGCTCGCCGCGGCCCTGGAGGCCACCGGGTACCTGCCCGACGAGGGCCTGGCGACGGCGGCCTACCTGGCCCTGGCGATGCACCGGCCGCTGTTCCTGGAGGGGGAGGCCGGCGTCGGGAAGACGGCGCTGGCGCAGGCGCTCGCCCAGGTCACCAGCCGCCCGATCTACCGGCTGCAGTGCTACGAGGGGCTGGAGGCCAGCCAGGCGCTCTACGACTGGGACTTCGGCCGTCAGCTGCTGCACCTGCGCGCCGCCGAGGCCGCGCACGCCACGAGCGACACCGAGAGCCTCGAGGCCTCGCTCTACGACCGCCGCTTCCTCCTGGCCCGGCCGCTGCTCCAGGCGCTGGAGGACTCGCCCAGCGTGCTGCTGGTCGACGAGGTCGACCGCGCCGACGACGAGTTCGAGGCGTTCCTCCTCGAGGTGCTGTCGGACTTCACCATCTCCATCCCGGAGCTCGGCACGATCCGCGCGGTCACCCCGCCGCTCGTCGTCCTCACCTCCAACCGCACCCGCGAGGTGCACGACGCGCTCAAGCGGCGCTGCCTCTACCACTGGTTGCAGCACCCGGACTTCGACCGCGAGGTGGCGATCCTCCGCCGCCGGCTGCCCGACGTGACCGAGCAGCTGGCCCGCGAGGTCGCCCGGGCGACGGCGAAGCTGCGCACGCTCGACCTGCTCAAGCCGCCCGGCATCGCCGAGGCCATGGACTGGGCGACCGCCCTGCACACCCTCGGCGCCCGCGACCTCGACCCCGACGTCGCGGCCCGCACGCTGGGCGCGGTCCTCAAGTACCGGGAGGACACCGACCGGGTGCACAGCCTGGTGCGGGGGACCCTCTTCGGTGGCTGAGTCCAGCGGTTTTGGAAGCTCTACCCACGTCCGGGACCCCTCCGACGCGGGTAGAGCTTCCAATGCCTCGGCGCGGCGGGACGTCGTCGACACGGTGCTGGGCTTCGCGCGCACCCTCCGGCACGCCGGGGTGACCGCGTCGCCGGACCGGGTCGAGGCGATGCTGGCCGCCGTCGGCGCGCTCGACGTCCTCGACGCCACCGACGTCTACTGGGCCGGCCGGCTGACCCTCTGTGCCGGTCCCGACGACCTCGACCGCTACGACGCCGCCTTCGCCGCGTACTTCGGCGGCGAGGCGCCCCGGCCGACCCGCTCGACGCAGCAGCCGGAGCGACAGCTGGCGACGACGGCGCCGCTGGAGCCGGGGACGGGCACGGACGACGAAGCCGACCAGCCCCGCGAGCTCGCCGGCACGGCCAGTGCCGAGGAGGTGCTGCGCCACCGCGACGTGGCCGAGATGACCGTGGCCGAGCGCGAGCACCTGCGCCGGCTGTTCGCCCTGCTGGTGCCCGCGTCGCCGATGCGCCCGTCGCGGCGCCGGCGGCCCAGCGCCCACGGCGCCGTGCACGCCTCCCGCACCGTGCGGCACGCCCTGCACGACGGCGGCGAGGTCAGCCGGCTGCTCTACCGGCGGTCGCGGCCCCGCCCGCGGCGCGTCGTGCTGCTCATCGACGTCTCCGGCTCGATGAGCCCCTACGCCGACGCGCTGCTGCGGTTCGCGCACGCGGCGGTGCGGGCGCACCCTTCCGCGACCGAGGTGTTCACCATCGGCACCCGGCTCACCCGGGTGACCCGCGAGATGCGGCTGCGGGACGCCGACAAGGCGCTGGCGGCCAGCGGCGGGGCGATCCCGGACTGGTCGGGCGGCACCCGCCTCGGCGACGTGCTCAAGGCCTTCCTGGACCGGTGGGGGCAGCGGGGGACCGCGCGCGGTGCGGTGGTCGTCGTCTGCAGCGACGGCTGGGAGCGCGGCGGCACCGACGTCCTGGGCGAGCAGATGGCGCGGCTGCACCGGCTGGCGCACGCGGTGGTCTGGGTGAACCCGCACAAGGGGCGGGAGGGGTACGAGCCGCTCACCGCGGGCATGCAGGCGGCGCTGCCCTCGATCGACCACTTCGTCGCCGGGCACAGCATGGTCGCGTTCGAGGAACTGGTGGGAGTGATCTCCCGTGCCTGAGGCGTTCACCGGAGTGGGTTCGTCGGCGTCACCGCCACGGATCCACTCCGAGCAGAGGAGGAGCAGCGATGCGTGACGTTCTCGAGGACCTGATCGGCTGGTGGCAGGCCGGCGAGACCGTCGGGATGGGGACGGTGGTCGCCACCTGGCGCTCGGCGCCCCGGCCGGCGGGCGCGTCGATGCTGGTCGGCCCCGACGGCACCGCGGTGGGCAGCGTCTCCGGCGGCTGCGTCGAAGGCGCGGTCTACGAGGAGGCCAAGGACGTCGTCGAGACCGGCGTCCCCACGCTGGAGCGCTACGGCGTCAGCGACGACGACGCCTTCGCCGTGGGGCTGACCTGCGGCGGCATCCTCGACGTCTTCGTCGAGCGGGTCTCCCGCGAGTCGTTCCCGGAGCTCGGCGAGATCGCCGAGTCCGTCGAGCGGCACGAGCCGGTCGCCGTCGTCACGTGCGTCGCCGGTCCGGACGACCGGGTCGGCCGGCGGCTGGTCATCTGGCCCGACCGGAGCTCCGGCACGCTCGGGCTGCAGCGGCTGGACGACGCCGTCGCCGCCGACGCCCGCGGCATGCTCGCCGCCGGCCGCACCGGGATGCTGCACGTCGGGCACGACGGTGAGCGCCGCGGCGACGAGCTGTCGCTGTTCGTCAACTCCTTCGCCCCGGCGGCCCGGATGGTCGTCTTCGGCGCGATCGACTTCGCCGCCGCCGTCGCCCGTGTGGGTGCCTTCCTCGGCTACCGGGTCACCGTGTGCGACGCCCGCCCGGTGTTCGCGACGCCCAAGCGCTTCCCTGACGCGCACGAGGTGGTCGTCGAGTGGCCGCACCGTTACCTGCAGGCCGAGGTCGACGCCGAACGGATCGACGAGCGCACCGTGCTGTGCGTGCTCACCCACGACCCGAAGTTCGACGTCCCGCTGCTGGAGGTCGCGCTGCGGATCCCGGTCGCCTACGTCGGCGCCATGGGCTCGCGGCGCACGCACGAGGAGCGCCTGGTCCGGCTGGAGGAGGCGGGACTGGACAAGGAGGAGCTGGCGCGGCTCTCCTCGCCGATCGGCCTGGACCTCGGCGCGCGGACGCCGGAGGAGACGGCCATCTCCATCGCCGCCGAGATCATCGCTGGGCGGTGGGGTGGCTCCGGTGAGCGGCTGACCGGCATCGAGGGGCCGATCCACAAGACCGCCGACCGCTGAGACTGAGCCGAGGGCAGAAATGGCCATTTCTGCCCTCGGCCGGGTCCCGTCATAGCGGCGGAGGTATACCGTTGCAGGTATGCCGCCGTCGCCGCGCCGGTCGAGGTTCCCGGGTCTGGAGGGCCTGGGCGAGCGGCGCCGTGAGCTCATCGAGGAGCTGGTCCGGGCCCGCCGGGAGAGCGAGCTGAGCCAGACGGAGATCGCCGCGCGGATGGGGACGTCGCAGTCCGCCGTCGCCCGGCTGGAGAGCGGTGAGCTGGACGCCCGGCTGTCGACGCTCGAGCGCTACGCGGCCGCACTGGGCCGCACCGTCGACTGGCGAATCCGACCGTCCGAGGAGTCCCCGTGAGCCGTCCCCTGGGCACCACCCCGCCACTGCCGCCCGAGCCGTTCCCGCCGGAGCCGCCGCGGTTCCCGCGCAGCCCCTGGCAGCCCGAGCCGCGCCCGCCGTCGCACGGGCCGGTGTCGGCGACGGCCTCCCTGGTCGTCGGTGCGCCCGACTGGCTGGCCGAGCGGCTCCTCGACCAGCGCGTGGTGGTCCTCTCCGGGGAGCTGGACGCCGACGCGGTGAACCGGGCGGTGGCCGAGCTGGCGTTGCTCGACGCGACCGGTGACGGACCGGTCCGGCTGCGGCTGTCCGGGGTGGCCGCCGACCTCGACGGCGCCCTCACGCTCGTCGACGCGATCGACCTCGTGGGCGTCCCCGTCCACGCAACCTGCCTGGGCGCGCTGACCGGGCCGGCCGTCGCCGTCCTCGCGGTGGCCGACCGGCGGATGGCCGGGGCGCACGCGACCGTGCACCTGTGCGAGCCGCGGGCGCCGCGGGGGGTGCCCCGGCACGAGGTCGAGGCGTGGGCGGCGGCGCACGCTCGGCAGCTGCACCGGCTGCAGGAACGGCTGGCCGAGGCGTGCGGGCGACCGGTCGAGGAGATCGCGGCCGACATGCGTGCCGGACGGCTGCTCGACGTCGCGGAGGCCCGCGCCTACGGCCTGGTGGACGATTAGGCCCCCTCCCGGGTCCCGCCCCGAGCGTGCGAGGGGTGGGGAGGAGGGGGTCCTCCTCCGGTACGACGTCGAGGTCGTCGGGCTGCTCGCCTCGCCGGTGCACCGGTACGACGGGCGGCCCGGCGTCAGCCCGCCCGACGGGGACGGCGACCATCGCGCGGCGATCGAGGTGCGGGCCGGGATCGGGGTGGTCGGCGACCGCTACGCCGGCCGGCCCGCGCACCGCGACGCCCAGCTCACGGTGCTCGCCGTCGAGGCGCTCGAGGCACTGGCCGCCGAACTCGGGACGCCCCCGTTCGACCCCCTGCTGGCCCGGCGCACCGTGGTCCTGCGCGGCGCCGAGGTGGAGGCGCTGCGGGGGCAGGAGTTCGCGCTCGACAGCGGCGGCGGCCGGGTCCTCCTGCGCGGGGGACGGCCGGCCAACCCGTGCGCGTGGATGGACGTCGTCCTCGCGCCCGGCGCCCACCGGGGGCTGCGGGGGCGCGGCGGAGTGCGCTGCGCGGCGCTGTCCGACGGCGTGCTGCGGCTGGGCCCGGCCGTCCTCACGTCCGCCGTCCCCCTCGACCCCCCTCGCGCCGGGGACGCCGTCGTCCGCAGGCCCGGCCGGGGCAGCTGAGGCGCACGAGGCAGAAGGCATGCTCCGCGACCCGGCTGTGGGCTCGACCGGTGGTGTCGTCGACTCCCGGCTCAGCCCAGCACGGCGCGCACCGCGGCCGGCGCCTGGGTGGGGCGGTGCAGCGGGGCGACCCGGCCGTCGCCCGCCGCGGCGAGCGCGGCGCAGTTGGCCACGGACTCCGGGTCGTCGGACAGCGACAGGACGTGCAGGTGCGCGCCGGCGCGGGCGAGGGCCGCGGCGGCCGGTAGCGGGTCGGGGCTGTCGGTGGGCATGCCGTCGGAGAGCAGCAGCACGTCACGGGCGGCCGCGCGGGAGCGGGCCAGCTGCGCGGCCGCGGTGCGCAGCCCCAGGTCGAGGTCCGTGGTGCCGCCGCCCTCGAGGTCGAACAGCCGGTCGATGACGACGTCGGTGCGCGGGTCGGGCGAGAGCGGCCGCAGCACGACGGCCTGCGACCAGAACGCGACGACGGCCAGCTCGTCCTCCGGGCGCATCCGCTGGGCCAGGGCCGAGGCGGTGAGGACGGCGACCGCCAGCTCGTCCCCGGCGACCGACCCGGAGGCGTCCACCAGCAGCACGCAGGCCCGGCCGGTGGAGCGCCAGCCGCGGGTGTGCAGGTGCTCGGCCCGCCAGTGCGGCTCGGCCCCGCGCGCGGCCAGCGTGGCGTCGAGGTCGATGTCCGTGCCGGTCTCGTCCCGGCGGGTCACCACCCGGCGGGTGCCGGGCCGGTCGGGGACGCCGGCGCGCGGGGTGGCCACCGGCAGCCGGCCGGCCAGCGCCCGGGCGGCGGCGCGCAGCCGCGGGTCGAAGGCCCGCCCCATCGCGGTGAGCAGCCGGTTCGCGGCGTCCGGGTCGCGGGCGGTGAGCTCGCTCATCGCGTCCTCGTCGAGCTCCCCGAGCTGTGGGGAGACCTGCTGGAAGTCCGGGTGCGCGCGGGCCAGCTCCTCCCGCCCGGCCCGCCGTGCGGTGTGCTGCTTGAGCAGCTGCTCGACGTCGTCGGCGTCCTCCACCGGCGCGGGCTGCGGCGGCCGGCGTCCGGGCGGGTCCTTGAGCCCGCCGGCGCCCGGTGGGGGCGGCGGGGGAGGGGGCGGCTCGGCGTCGGGGTCGCCCGGCTCCTCGGGCGTCAGGCTTTTCCCAGCTCCTCACCCGCCCGGCGCCAGATGTCGGCGACGACGTCCTCGACCGGCCGGGCCGTGCCGTCGGCGAGGGTGACCTTGCCGGTGAGCGCGGCGAGCGCGGCGTCCACGCCGGTGCTGTCCTCCACGGCCTCGTTGCCCCGGACGGTGGCGAGCTCCAGCGCGATGAGCACGGCGTCGAGGGCGCCGCGCACCGACGAGCCGATCCGCAGCTCCGGGTGGTCGCGGGTGATCCGCACCGCGCGCACCGCCTGGGCGACCAGCGCCTCCGGGCCGCCGGTGGCCGCGCCGACGACGGCGAGCTCGGCCTCCTCGTCCTGGTAGCCCATCGCCACCCGGCAGGAGCGGTCGTAGAGCGCGGGGGTCACCCGCGCGGTCCCGACGGCGTCGAACGGGTTCATGGCCGCGACCAGCCGGAACGTGGGGCGCGCGGTCACCCGGCCGAACCGGGGCACGTGCATCTCCCGTTCCGACAGGACACCGAGGAGGACGTTCATCGTCTCCTCGGGGACCCGGTTGAACTCCTCGACGTAGAGGATCGCGCCGTCGGTCATCGCCCGGGTGAGCGGGCCGGGCACGAAGTTCTCGGCGCGGTAGTCCTCGGTGAGCACGCGGGAGGCGTCGTGGTGGCCGACCAGCCGGGTGGGGGTCAGCTCGGCGTTGCCCTCGACCAGCACCAGCGGGACGCCGGCTCCGTCGGCCAGCGCGCGCAGCAGCGTCGTCTTCCCGGTGCCCGGCGGGCCCTCCAGCAGGACGTTGCGCCCGGCCGACAGCGCCGCGGCGACGACCTCGGCCTCGCGCAGGCGGGCGACGACCCGCTCCCGGGCGACGCGGACCATGCCGGCCACGTCGAGCCGCCGTGCGGTGGTGGTGCTGCTCACGAAGGGGATGCTCCTCGGGTCGTTCGACGCGCGACCGGGGCGCCCCCCTCAGGGGAGCGCCCCGGTCCCGACCGGCCCCCGTCAGGGGGTCCTTCCTCAGTCGTGGATGATCACGCCGCGGAGGTTCTTGCCGGCGTGCATGTCCTCGTAGCCCTGGTTGATGTCGTCGAGCTTGTACTTGTTGGTGATCAGCTCGTCGAGCTTGAGCTTCCCCTCCTGGTAGAGCCGCAGCATCTTCAGCATGTCGGCGCTGGGGTTCTGGTCGCCGAACAGGGCGCCGCGGATCTCCTTGGTGAACAGCGCGAGCATGCTCGGGTTGATCGGGATGCCGACGTCGGTGAGGTCACCGAGGCCGGTGACGACGACCCGCCCGCCCTTGCCGATCGCCTCGAACGCCTGGGCCACGTGCTCGCCCTTCAGCACGCCGACGGTGATCAGCGCCTTGTCCGCGCCCTGGCCGTTGGTCACGCTGCGGCCGAACTCGGCGGCCTCCTCGATGCTGCCGAAGGCGTGCGTCGCGCCGAACTCCTGCGCCTTCTCGCGCTTGAACCCGACCGGGTCGACGGCGATGACGTGGCTGGCCCCGGCGTGCGCCGCACCCTGCACGGCGTTGATGCCGATGCCGCCGATGCCCATGACGATCACCGTGTCGCCGGCCTTCACCTCACCGGCCTGTACCGCGGTGCCCCAGCCGGTGCCGACGCCGCAGCCGACGAGGCAGGCCACCTCCAGCGGGATGTCGTCGGGGATCTTCACCGTCGAGCGGACGTCGACGGTGGTCACCTCGGCGAAGGTGCCCAGGCCGCACATCTGTCCGACCCGGGTGCCGTCGGAGGTCTGGAAGCGGAAGCTCTCCGCGTCGTCCCAGCGGGAGCCCACGAGCAGGTTGGCGCCGGAGTCGCAGATGTACTGCTGGCCGTTGGCGCAGTAGCGACAGCGGCCGCAGCCGGGCAGGAAGGAGAAGACGACGTGGTCGCCCTCCTTGAAGCCCCTGGTCCCGGGACCGACCCCGGTGACCACGCCGGCGCCCTCGTGGCCGCCGAGGAAGGGGTAGTGGCCGACCGGCATGTCGCCGGTCGCGATGTGGTCGTCGGAGTGGCAGAGACCCGAGGCGGCCACCTTGACCTGGAGTTCGCCGGCCTGCGGATCATCCGCCTCCAGCTCGACGACCTCCCACTTGCCGGGAGCGGAGCGCAGGATCGCTCCGCGCGTCTTAACGGGCACAGGTGACCTCCTCGTCGCCCTCGTCGTCGAGGGCTCTCGCGCATGCAGGGCGCATGACCGTGCCGACCACGCTATGGCGTGGCTCACACGAATGGGAAGCCGGGTGCAACCTTTCCGCTACCCCGCTCCGACCCCCTGGGAGAGTGGCCGCGTGGGAGGCAGCCCGGTCGTCGTGGTGGGCGCCGGCCCGGTCGGGCTGACCGCGGCCCTGCTCCTCGCCCGGCGCGGGCCGGCCGTGGTGGTGCTCGAGCGGCAGCCGGCCCCGTACGACCGGCCGCGCGCGGTGCACCTGGACGACGAGGCGCTGCGGGTGCTGGCCGACGCCGGGGTCGCCGCGCCGTTCCTGGCGGCCAGCCGGCCCATGGCCGGGCTGCGGCTGCTGGACGGGCGGCGGCGGGTCCTCGCGGAGTTCCGCCGGGACGTCGCCGGCGGGGTGCACGGCTGGCCGCAGGGCTCGATGTTCCACCAGCCCGACCTCGAGGACCTGCTGCTCGCCGCCGTCCGCCGCACCCCGGGCATCGAGCTGCGCACCGGCGTGGAGGTGGTGGGGCTGGGCCGCGACGGCGGGCTGAGCGTGACGGCCGTCGACCGCTCCTCGGGCGCCCGGACGGAGCTGGCCGCCGCCGCGGTGCTCGGCTGCGACGGCGCGAACAGCACCGTCCGCGGGTTGGCCGGGTTGCCGATGCGCGACCTCGGCCGCCCCGACCGCTGGCTGGTCGCCGACCTCCGCTCCGCCACGCCGCTGCCGGTGTGGCCCGGCGCGCACCAGGTCTGCGACCCGCACCGGCCGGCCACGTTCATGCCGGTCGCCGGCGACCGCTACCGCTGGGAGTTCCGGCTGCGGCCCGGGGAGACGGCCGACTCGTTGTCCGGCCGGCTGCCCGAGCTGCTGGCCCCGTTCGGCGCGGCGGACGCCGAGGTGGTGCGCGTCGCCGAGTACGCCTACCGGGCCCAGGTGGCCGACCGCTGGCGGGCGGGCCGGGTGCTGCTGGCCGGCGACGCGGCGCACCTGACCCCGCCGTTCATCGGGCAGGGTCTGGGCCTCGGGCTGCGCGACGTCCACCAGCTGTCCTGGAAGCTGGCGGCGGTGCTGGCCGGGGAGGCGGACGAGGCCCTGCTGGACACCCACGGCGCCGAGCGTGGCCCGCACGCCCGCTCCCTGGTGCGGGTCGCGCTGCTGATCGGCGTCCTCATGACCGGTGGCGGACGCGCAGCGGCGGTGCTGCGCCGGGGGGTGCTGGCCGGCGCCGGCCGGCTGCCCGCCGTCGCCGGGCTGGCCACCGACAGCCGGACGCCGCCACTGCGCCCGGGTCCGCTGGTGGTGCGGCGCGGCCGGGCGGGACGGCGGCTGGCCGGCACCCTGCTCCCACGCGCGCCGGTGGCCGACGGCGGCCGGACCTGCCCGGTGGACGACGTCCTGGGGGCCGGGTGGGCGCGGGTGCGGCTGCTGCGGCCGGGGCGGGTGGCGGTGCGTCCGCGGGGCGGCGCGGAGGTCGAGGTGGCCGACGTCGAGGGCGTGCTGACCGCGTGGCTGCGGCGGGCCGGGGCGGCCGAGGTCGTCGTCCGCCCGGACCGGATCGTCGCGTCCGCGCGCTGACCCGTGCGGACCGGCTCGCGGCGGCTGGGCATCCTGGCGGGGTGAGCTACGACGTCGACGCCGTCCGGTCCTGCTTCCCGGCGCTGCGTGCCGGGGCCGCGCACTTCGACGGTCCGGGTGGGTCGCAGGTGCCCGAGTCGGTCGCCGCGGCGGTCGCGGCCACGCTGACCGCACCGATCGCCAACCGCGGCCGGGTGACGCAGGCGGAGCGCAACGCCGACGACGTCGTCGTGGCCGCGCGCCGGGCGGTCGCGGACCTCGTCGGCGGGGACCCCGGCGGGGTCGTGTTCGGGCGCAGCATGACCGCGCTGACCTACGACCTGTCCCGCGCGCTGTCCGCGGAGTGGGGCCCCGGCGACGAGGTGGTGGTGACCCGGCTGGACCACGACGCCAACGTCCGGCCGTGGGTGCAGGCGGCGCAGCGGAGCGGGGCGACCGTCCGGTGGGCGGAGTTCGACCCGGCCACCGGGGAGCTCCCGCCCGAGGCGGTCGGCCGGCTGCTCACCGACCGGACCCGGCTGGTGGCGGTGACCGGGGCGTCCAACCTCATCGGCACGCGCCCGGACGTCGCCGCGATCACCGCCCTGGCGTCGGCCGCCGGGGCGCTCAGCTACGTCGACGGGGTCCACCTGACCGCGCACGCCCCGGTGGACGTCGCGGAGCTCGGCGCGGACTTCTACGCCTGCTCCCCGTACAAGTTCCTCGGCCCGCACTGCGGCTGCGTCGTCGCGGCGCCCGCCCTGCTGGAGACGCTGCACCCAGACAAGCTGCTGCCCTCCACCGATGCCGTCCCCGAGCGGTTCGAGCTGGGCACGCTGCCCTACGAGCTGCTGGCCGGGACGACCGCGGCGGTCGACTTCCTCGCCGGCCTCGGCGGCCCCGAGGGCGACCGCCGGGCGCGGCTGCGCGCCGGCCTGGCGGCGGTGGCGGCGCACGAGGACCGGCTCCGGGAGCGCATCGACGACGCCCTCGGCGCGCTGCCGGGGGTGACGGTGTGGTCGCGGGCGCGGTGGCGCACGCCCACCCTGCTGCTGACCTTCGCCGGGCGGGACGCCTCCGACGCCGCGCGCGCCCTCGCCGCTCGCGGGGTCAACGCCCCGGCCGGCTCCTTCTACGCGATCGAGGCCTCGCGGTGGCTCGGGCTGGGCGACGCCGGCGGCCTGCGGGTGGGGCTGGCGCCGTACACCGACGACTCCGACGTCGACCGCCTGCTGGCCGGCCTGGAGGCGTGGGCCGCCGGCTGACAGCGGTCCGGCTGGACGGCGAGGCCGGCTGGACGGGCGGGGTCGGCTGGACGCAGCCTGGGAAGTTGCTGTGATCAACCGTCTGCCAGGCCGGTCGCACCGTCGGTGAGGACACGACCGCGAGCGGGTGCCCACCCCCCACAACAGGGCGCTGGACGCGCCCCACCTTCCGGGTGGGAGGCCGTCGACCTGCCGGGGACTCTTTCGGCGATACCAGCTCGGGGGTCCCGGAAGGAGCCACAACCGTGCCCAACCCTCGTCTCACCCGCCGCGACGCCCTCAAGGTGGGAGCCTTCGGAGCGGCCGCCGTGGCGCTGCCGTTCGCCGCGACGCTCCACGCGGCATCGGCGTCGAAGATCGCGGCCAGCAAGCTGCCGAAGCCGTACACCGTCCCCTTCGACGCGCCGGACCCCGCGGTCGGCACCGTTACCACCGCCCACGGCGGAGCCACCTTCTACCGCCTCGAGCAGAAGCTCGCGACGCCGGAGATCATCCCCGGCTTCAAGACCCCCCTCTTCGGCTACAACGGCCTGGTCCCCGGCCCGACGATCATCGTCAACCAGAACGAGCGGGTCGTCGTCCGCCAGGTGAACTCCCTGCCGGAGAACCACCCGGCGCTCGCCTACCGGGACTGGACCTCCACCCACCTGCACGGCTCGCCGTCCAAGCCGCAGTACGACGGTTACGCCAGCGACATCACCCAGCCGGGCGAGTGGAAGGACTACGTCTACGAGAACACGATGAACGCCCGCACGCTCTGGTACCACGACCACGGCGTGCACCACACCGCCGAGAACGCCTACATGGGCCTGGCCGCCATGTACATCGCCTACGACCCGGTGGAGCGGGGGCTGCCGCTGCCCAAGGGCTACAAGAAGTACGACTGGCCGCTGATCCTCAGCGACAAGGCGTTCGCCGCCGACGGGTCCCTGCTGATGGACGACCGGGGCCACTCCGGCATCTACGGCGACGTGGTCCTCGTGAACGGCCGGCCGTGGCCGACGCAGAAGGTCCAGCGCCGCAAGTACCGGTACCGGGTGCTCAACGCCTCCACGGGCCGCAGCTACCGGCTCGCGCTGAGCGACGCCTCGTCGTTCCAGGTGATCGCCACCGATGGCGGCCTCATGCAGGCGCCGCAGACGATCACGGACTTCCGGATCGGCATGGCCGAGCGGTACGAGATCGTCATCGACTTCGCGAAGTACCAGGCCGGCACCAGGGTCCAGCTGGTCAACAAGGGCCTGCCGAACTCCCCGAACTTCGACAACACCGACAAGGTCATGCAGTTCGAGGTCGTCGCGGACCCCCCGGAGGACCTGGCGAACAACGCCGTCCCCGACGTCCTCTTCCCGGGGACGCCGGCGATGGACCTCACCCGGGGCCAGGTCAAGCGCGAGCTGCAGGTCACCCGCGACAACGGCATCTGGACCCTCGGCGGGCTCACGTGGGACCAGGTCGTCGAGTCCGAGTACGACAAGGTCTTCGCCAACCCGCAGCCGGGGACGACCGGCGTCACCGAGCAGTGGACGATCGTCAACAGGTCCGGCGGCTGGTTCCACCCGGTGCACATCCACCTCGTGGACTTCAAGATCGTGGCGCGCGACGGCAAGCCCCCGCACCCCTACGAGAAGGGGCCCAAGGACGTCGTCTACGTCGGCGAGAACGAGCGGGTGGACCTGCTCATGCGCTTCCGGCCGGAGGACCACGGGCGGTACATGATCCACTGCCACAACCTGTCCCACGAGGACCACGACATGATGACCCAGTTCCGGGTGGGCGACGAGAAGCCGGTCCGCGCCGACGCCGACCACCCCGAGCTGGGCGCGCACTTCACCGACGGCGACCCGTTCCTCGACGACGACGGCGAGCAGGTGGCCTGCGACGTGGACGACCCGATCTTCGCCGCGCACCCCTGCGCGCACGGGGAGACCGAGGTCTGAGCGACCCGCGTCCCTCCGCCGGCCCCGGGCACGGGGCCGGCGGAGGCGTCAGCGGGTGCGCAGCGTGGGGAAGCCGGCGGCGAGCTGGTCGAACGCGGTGTGCAGGTCGTCGGCGAGGGACGTCGTGCCGTCGGCGAGCCACACCTCGAAGGCCGTCGTCGCCGCGGCGCGGGTGGTCGTCGCGACCAGGCGCGGGAGCAGCGCGGCGGGCGTCTCGCCGGTGCGCCGGCCGACGTGCTCGGCGACCACCCGGTCGACGTCGGCGTAGCGCACCTGGGAGTGCGCCTGCAGCGCCGGCTCGCCGAGGATCAGCGCCATCCGCTGGCGCAGCATCGGCAGGTCGGCCGCGGCGTAGGCGTTGACCTCGACGTAGGCCGCGCAGATGGAGGCCAGCACCGGCTGGTCGGTGCGGGCGGTGGCGAGCAGGTGGTCCAGCCGGTCGACGTGCGACGCGAAGTCGCCCCACACCGCGTCGGCCTTGGTGGCGAAGTAGCGGAAGAAGGTGCGCCGGCTGATCCCCGCCACGTCGGCGATCTCGTCGGTGGTGACCTGCTCGAAGCCCTTGCGGGCGAACAGGTCCAGCGCCGCCTGCTCGATGCGGGCGCGGGTGTCGGCGCGCGCATCGGGCAGCAGGTCCGTCACGGGTCCATCTTGCGCCACACCGGAGCCGAACCGGCGCGACTGCACGGCGCGCACCGCCGCCCGGTCCCCCGGACGCGGGACCCGCTGGCGGCGGCCCGCCCGGCCGGACCCCGGTGTTGCCGGTGGCACTGGGTGTCACTAACGTCCCCTTCGCTCCGTAACCCCGATCACAGGAGGCGCCATGCCAGAGACCACCGACACCCAGGCCGCCGAGGCGCCCGCCGCGGAAGAGGTCCTGGTCGAGGAGTCGCTCGTCGAGGAGGTCTCCATCGACGGCATGTGCGGGGTGTACTGATCGACGCCCCCGCCGCGACGCCGGCGGCACCCGTGAGTGACGCCGGCGTCGCACCCTCGTTCGACCCGTCCCTGCCCTGGCGACGGGCCCGCTCGGTGGCGCTGCGCCCCGAGCCGTTCGGCGCGCTGGTCTACCACTTCGGCAACCGGAAGCTGTCCTTCCTCAAGTCGAAGACGCTGGTCACCGTCGTCGAGACGCTCGCCGACCACCCCAGCGCCGAGGCCACCCTCGTCGCGTGCGGGGTTCCCGAGTCCCAGCGGCCCGCCTACGTCAAGGCGCTGGCCGACCTCGCACGTTCGCAGATGATCGAAGTCCGGGAGAGCCCTGCATGAGCACCCCACGACGTTGCGCCGCTCCGCTCCACGACGCAGCGGGGACCCCGCGGTGACCGCCGTCCTGCCGTCCCGCGCCCCCGTCCCCGAACGCCCCGTCGGCGGCCGGCTCATCGACCAGTTCGAGTACGGGCTGGACGCGCCGATCTGCCTGACCTGGGAGCTCACCTACGCCTGCAACCTGGCGTGCGTGCACTGCCTGTCCTCGTCGGGCCGGCGGGACCCCCGCGAGCTCAGCACCGCCGAGGCCGAGGCGGTCATCGACGAGCTGCAGCGGATGCAGGTCTTCTACGTCAACGTCGGCGGCGGCGAGCCCACCGTGCGGCCGGACTTCTGGCACCTGCTCGACTACGCGATCGACCACCAGGTCGGGGTCAAGTTCTCGACCAACGGCGTGAAGCTCGACAAGACCCGCGCCGCGCAGCTGGCCCGCACCGACTACGTCGACGTCCAGATCTCCCTCGACGGCGCGACCGCCGAGGTCAACGACGCCGTCCGCGGGACCGGCTCGTTCGCCACCGCCACCCGGGCGCTGGAGAACCTGGCCGAGGCCGGGATGAAGGACTTCAAGGTCTCGGTCGTCGTCACCCGGGAGAACGCCGGCCAGCTCGACCAGTTCAAGGCGCTCACCGACTCCTACGGCGCCCAGCTCCGGATCACCCGGCTGCGCCCGTCCGGCCGCGGCGCCGACGTCTGGGACCAGCTGCACCCCACCCAGCAGCAGCAGCGGGAGCTCTACTCCTGGCTGCTGGCCAACGGCGAGCACGTCCTGACCGGTGACTCGTTCTTCCACCTGTCCGCCTTCGGCGAGGCCCTGCCCGGCCTGAACCTGTGCGGCGCGGGCCGCGTGGTGTGCCTGATCGACCCGGTGGGCGACGTCTACGCCTGCCCGTTCGCCATCCACGAGAACTTCCTCGCCGGCAACGTCCGGGACGAGGGCGGCTTCCAGCGGGTGTGGCAGCAGTCGGAGCTGTTCGCCGACCTGCGCAGCCCCCAGACCGGCGGCGCGTGCACCAAGTGCAGCCACTTCGACGCCTGTCGCGGCGGGTGCATGGCGGCCAAGTTCTTCACCGGCCTGCCGCTCGACGGGCCCGACCCCGAGTGCGTGCAGGGCTACGGCGAGGCGGCCCTGGCCTCCCGCGACCTCGAGCTGGTCACGCCCCGGAGCCACATCGACCACTCGCACACGGGCCCGGTCCGCGGCCAGCCGACGCTGCTCGGCATGCCGTCCGTCCCGCCCGCGAAGATCTGCGACGAGTCGCCGCTGGCCGGGCTCGACCTGCGCTGAGACTCCTCGACCCGCTGGTCCTGGCGGGCCGGACGGCGCCCTCGCGGGTGCTGTTCGGCCCGCACGAGACCAACCTCGGTCGCGGGCGGTCGCTGTCGGAGCGGCACGTCGGCTACTACGCCCGCCGGGCCGCCGGCGGTTGCGGGGTGCTGGTCACCGAGACCGCCTCGGTGCACGGCAGCGACTGGCCCTACGAGCGCGCTCCGCTGGCCGCGGACTGCGGCCCCGGCTGGGCCGACGTCGTCGCCGCCTGCCGACGGCACGGCACGCTCGTCCTCGCCGGCCTGGGCCACACCGGCGGGCAGGGCACCTCGGCGTACGCGCAGACCGCGCTGTGGGCGCCGTCCCGGGTGCCCGACGTCGCCACCCGCGAGGTGCCGGCCGAGATGGAGCTGCCCGAGATCGTCGCGCTGGTCGACGGCTTCGCGGCGGCCACCCGCCTCGCCACGGCGGCCGGGGTGGACGGCGTGGAGGTCGACGCCGGGCCGCGGTCGCTGCTGCGCCAGTTCGCCTCCGGGCTGACCAACACCCGTACCGACGCCCACGGCACCGACCGGTGGCGGCTGCTGCGCGAGGTGCTGTCCGCCGTCCGCGGAGAGCTCGGGTCGGGGCGGGTGCTGGCGCTGCGGCTCTCCTGCGACGAGGGGGCGCCGTGGGCCGGGATCACGCCCGAGGTGGCCTGCGCCGCCGTCGCCGGGCTCGCCCCGCTCGTCGACCTGCTGGTCGTCGTCCGGGGCAGCGCGCTCGCGCCGTCGGCCTACCGGCCCGACGGGCACACCCCGCCGGGCTCCACCACCGGGCTGGCCCGGGCCGTGCGCGCCGCGGCCGGCGGGACGCCGGTGGTGCTGCAGGGCTCGGTGGTCGACGTCGCCGCGGCCGAGGCCGCGCTGGCCGGCGGGGTCGCCGACGCCGTGGAGATGACCCGCGCGCAGATCGCCGAGGCCGACCTGGTGGCCCGGGTCCGGGCGGGTCTGCCGGTACGGCCGTGCACCCTGTGCAACCAGGCCTGCCAGGTGCGCGACGTCCGGAACCCGCTGGTCAGCTGCGTCGCCGACCCGGGGAGCGGCCACGAGACCGAGGAGCCGGCCCCGGAGGGCAGAGATGGCCATCCCTGCCCTCCGGAGCGGGAGGTCACCGTCCTGGGTGGCGGGCCGGCCGGGCTCGAGGCCGCGCGGGTGCTGGCCGGTGCGGGGGCGGCCGTCCGGCTGGTGGAACGGTCGGACCGTCTGGGCGGGGCACTGCCGCTGGTCGCGGCGCTCCCCGGGCGCGAGCGCTTCGCCGACCTGGCCCGGTGGCTGGCCGACGAGTGCCGGCGGCTGGGGGTCCGCGTCGAGCTCGGCACGGCCGCGGCGGACGGCGACGTCGTCGCGACCGGCGCGCGTCCGCGGCCGCCCGCACCCGTCGGCGCGGTCGCCGCCGCCGACGTCCTCGCCGGCGCCGAACTCCCGGCCGGTCCGGTGGTCGTGCACGACCCCGCCGGCGGTCCGGCCGGCACGGGTGTGGCCGAGCTGCTGGCCGCGGAGGGCCGGCCGGTCACCGTGGTGACGCCGGACGACGTCGTCGGCGCGCGGCTCGGCGGCGACCTGGCGCCGGCCAACACCCGGCTGCTGCGGGCGGGGGTGCGGCGCGAGACCGGGTGCGTGCTGCGGGCGGTCGGCGACGGCGAAGCCGTGGTCGCGGACCGCTGGACGGGGGAGGAGCGCCGCATCCCCTGCGCCGTGCTGGTCGACGCCGGCCCCCCGCTGCCCGGCGAGCCGTCGGGCTCCGGGATCCCCGCGGGGGACGTCGTCGCGCCGCGCACCGTGCTGGAGGCGGTGCTGGAGGGCCGGCGGGCCGCGTTCGCCGTGCTCGCGGGAACGGGAGGTTGTCCGCCGGCATAAGGGCCGCATAGTTTGTGGCCCACCTCACAGCGCGTGACACGGAGGAGCGGCATGGGCAGGCTCGACGGCAAGGTCGTCTTCATCACCGGTGCGGGGCGGGGCATGGGCCGCAGCCACGCGGTCCGGTTGGCGCGCGAGGGCGCCGACGTCATCGGGATGGACATCTGCGGGCCGATCCCGAGCGCGAACGGCCCGGTGACCACGCCGGAGGACCTCGCCGAGACCGTCCGCGCCGTGGAGTCGCTGGACCGTCGCATGGTGTCCTTCCAGGCGAACGTCACCGACGAGGAGGCGCTCACCGCGGGCCTGGCCGAGGGCGTGGCCCAGCTCGGCCGGCTCGACGTCGCCGTCGCCAACGCCGGCATCGGCGTCCCGCCGCACGAGGTCGCCGAGACGCCGGCGCAGGAGTGGCGGGACATGATCGAGACCAACCTGACCGGCGTCTTCCTCACCGCCAAGGCGGCGATCCCGCACCTGCGCGCGCACGGGGACGGCGGCGCGCTCATCCTGATCAGCTCCGCGCTCGGCCTGCGCGGCATGCAGAACGTCGCCTCCTACGTGGCCGCCAAGCACGGCGTGGTCGGGCTGATGCGCAGCCTGGCGATCGAGCTCGCCCCCGACAGGATCCGGGTCAACTCGATCCACCCGACGAACGTGGACACGCCCCTGATCCAGAACGAGAACGTCTACAAGCTCTTCCGGCCCGACCTCGAGCACCCCACCCGCGACGACGTGAGCGACGTCTTCCAGTCGCTCAACCTGCTCGCGACGCCGTGGGTGCAGCCGGAGGACGTCAGCGAGGCGGTGCTGTACCTGGCCGCGGACTCCGGTCGCTTCGTCACCGGCACCCGCCACACCGTCGACGCCGGCTGGATCACCAAGTGACCGGGGCGCGGTGAGCAGCACCGCGCCGTCCCGAGAAGAGGGGAGCACGCCGTCATGGGCAAACTGGAGGGCAAGGTCGCGTTCATCACGGGGGCCGCGCGCGGGCAGGGACGCTCGCACGCCGTCCGCCTCGCCCAGGAGGGCGCCGACATCATCGCCGTCGACCTCTGCGAGCAGATCGGCACCGTCCCCTACCCGATGGCGACGCCGCAGGACCTCGACCAGACGGTCAAGGAGGTCGAGGCGCTCGACCGGCGGATCGTGGCCGGCCAGGCCGACGTGCGCAGCATCTCCGCCCTGCGGGACGCCGTCCGGGACGGCGTGGCCCAGCTGGGCCGGCTCGACATCGTGCTCGCCAACGCCGGGATCGCCCCGGTGGGCGACGGCGACGACCCCGACCAGGCGTGGCAGGACGTCATCGACGTGAACCTCACCGGCGTCTGGAACACCCTGCGGGCGGCGACCCCGGCGATGGTCGAGGGTGGCGGGGGTGGCGCGATCGTCATCACCAGCTCCACCGCCGGCCTCAAGGGCATCGGCGGCGAGGCGGCGGGCATGCTCGGCTACACCGCGGCCAAGCACGGCGTCGTGGGCCTCATGCGCTCGTACGCCACCGCCCTCGCACCGCACAGCATCCGGGTGAACAGCGTGCACCCGACCGCGGTGAACACCCCGATGGTGGTCAACGACTTCATGCAGAAGTGGCTGGAGGAGGACCCCGCCATCGCCGGCGCGATGACCAACATGCTGCCGGTGGAGATGATCGAACCGGTCGACATCAGCAACGCCATCGTCTGGCTGGTCAGCGACGACGCCCGGTACGTCACGGGCGTGACCCTGCCCGTCGACGCCGGCTTCACCACCAAGTAGGGAGTGGGAACGTGCCAGGACGCGTCGAGGGCAAGGTCGCCTTCATCACGGGGGCGGCCCGCAGCCAGGGCCGCAGTCACGCGCTGCGGCTGGCGCAGGAGGGTGCCGACATCATCGCCGTCGACATCTGCGAGCCGGTGCCGAGCATCCAGATGTACCCGCCGGCCACCGAGGAGGACCTCGCCGAGACGGTCCGCCAGGTGGAGGCGCTCGACCGGCGGATCGTGGCCACCAAGGCCGACGTCCGGGACACCGCGGGACTCAGGGCGGCGGTGGACGACGGGGTGTCGCAGCTGGGCCGGCTGGACATCGTGCTGGCCAACGCCGGCGTCTTCGAGCTGGCGCCGGCGCTGGAGCTCGGCGACGACGCGTGGCAGGAGATGATCGACATCAACCTCACCGGCGTCTGGAACACCTGCAAGGTGGCGCTGCCGCACCTGATCGACGGCGGCCGCGGCGGGTCCATCGTCATCACCAGCTCGACCGCCGGGCTCAAGGGGACGGCGAACACCATCCACTACACCGCGGCCAAGCACGGCGTCATCGGCATCATGCGGACGCTGGCCAACGAGTTCGGCAAGCAGGCGATCCGGGTCAACACGGTGCACCCCACCGGCGTCGACACGGTGATGATCCAGAACCCGAAGACCTGGGGGCTGTTCACCCCGGACGACCCGGAGCCCAGCCGGGAGAAGTTCGCCGAGCTGTTCGAGACGCTGCACCCGCTGCCGGTGTCCTACGTGGACCCGGTCGACATCTCGAACGCGATCCTGTTCCTCGTCTCCGACGAGGCGCGCTACATCACCGGCGTCACCCTGCCCGTCGACGCCGGCTACACCATCCGCTGAGCGCACCGGGTGCGGCGGCCGGCCGCCGCACCCGGGCCGTCAGAGGTCGACCTTCGCGTTCTCGCCGGCGTCGATGCGCTGACCGGTGGCCTTGGCCTTCACGAAGCTGAACGCGGTCGCCAGGCGTCCGCCGGGGGCGTCCCAGTACTCCGCGGAGTCGGCGTCGACCTTCACGAGGACCACCGAGGGGTCCTCGGGCCCCTGGGGCAGCCACGCCTCGGCGCCGCTGTTCCACAGCTCCTTCTTCTTCGCCGGGTCGGTGACGACGAGGGCGTGCCCGGTCAGCGACACCCACGTGCCCCCGGAGCCGACGCCCACGTTGACCTCGGGCGACGCCGCGATGTGGGTGATCCAGTCGGAGTCCCGCTCCGCGAAGAACCACAGGTCGCCGTCGAACTCGACCTCCTGCAGCGCCATGGGGCGGCTGGTCAGCTTCCCCTCGGGCGTCGTGGTGGTGAGGAAGCCGAAGCGCTCCCCCTGGAGGAGCTCGGCGACCTTGCGGGTGTCCTCGGCGCTCATGTCGTCCTCTCGTCCTGGAACCGGTGTCCTCCCCTCCCTGCCCACGCCGCCGGACCCCGACACCGCAGGGCAGAAATGGCCATTTCCGCCCTCGAGGGGCCTTTGTGGCCACGATGACCCTCAGAGGGCGTCGAGGTAGCGCCAGGCGCCGTCCTCGCGGACGAACCGGCTGACCTCGTGCTGGGAACCCGTCTCGCCCTCGTGCCGGTACCAGGCGCGGAACTCGACGGTCCCCTCGCCGGCCAGCAGCCCGCCGCCGGTGGTCGCGAGCACGTCGAGCCCGGTCCAGCGCACCGCGGGGTCGAGCGCCAGCGACGCCGGCCGCGTCGCCGGGTGCCAGGTGGCCAGCAGGTACGCCGGGTCGCCGACGGCGAAGGCGCTGTAGCGCGACCGCATGAGCTGCTCGGCGGTCGCCGCGGCGGCGGTGCCCTCGAGCAGCCGGCCGCAGCACTCGGGGTAGGGCAGACCGGTGCCGCACGGGCAGTGTCGCGGTGCCATGCGGGAGAGTGTCCCGGGCTGGTCGGGCGGGAGGAGGCGGAGTGGGACACGAGCGGCTGTCCGCCCCGCTCCGGGTCGGCCCGGTCACCGTCCCCCGCCGGGTCGTCTTCCCGGCCCACCTCACCAACTACGCCGTCGACGGGCTGCCCACCGCGCGGCACGCCGCCTACTACGCGGCCCGGGCCGCCGGCGGCGCCGGCCTGGTGGTCACCGAGGAGTCCACGACCGACCCGGCCGACCGGCCCTACGAGAAGCTGGTCCGCGGGCACGACCCCGCCGTCCTACCCGGGTACCGGCTGGTCACCGACGCCGTCCACGCGCACGGGGTGCCGGTGATCGCGCAGCTCAACCACAACGGCGGGCAGTCCGACGGCCGGCACACCCGCCGGCCGGTGACCGCACCGTCCGCCGTCCCGGACCCGCTGTTCCGCGAGGTGCCACGGGCGGCGACCACCGCCGAGATCGCCCGGCTGGTCGCGGGCTACGCCGACGTCGCGGCCCGCTGCGCCGCGGGCGGGTTCGACGGCGTGGAGGTGCAGGGCTCGCAGTCCTCGCTGGTCCGCCAGTTCCTGTCCCGCGCCACCAACCGGCGCACCGACGGCTACGGCGGTCCGCTCGAGCACCGCGCCCGCTTCCTGGTCGAGGTGCTCACCGCGGTCCGGGAGGCGCTCGGGCCCGGTCGCGCGCTGGGCGTCCGGCTGGCCGGCGAGGAGGGGGTGGACGACGGGACGACGCTCGACGAGGCGGTCGCCACCGCCCGGCTGCTCGCCGCCCGCGGCCTGGTCGACTACGTGAGCACCACCGTCGGCGTCGCGACGGCGACCCTCCACCTCGTCATCCCGCCGATGACCACCCCGCCCGGCTACGCGCGGCACGTCGCGGCCGCCATCCGGGCCGCGGTCGACGTCCCGGTCATCGGGGTCGGCCGGTTCCTGACCCCTGGCCAGGCCGAGCGGGCGCTGGCCGACGGGGACTGCAACCTCGTCGGCGTCGTCCGCGGTCAGATCGCCGACCCGCAGTTCGCCGCCAAGGCGCTCGCCGGCCGGGCCGGGGAGATCCGCACCTGCCTGGGCTGCAACCAGGAGTGCGCCGGAGCCGTGGGGGTGAACCGGCCGCTGGGCTGCGTGACCAACCCCCGCGCCGGGCGGGAGGCGCCGCTCCCGGTGCCGGTCCGCCGCCGCCGGGTGCTCGTCGTCGGCGGCGGGCCGGCCGGGCTCCGGGCCGCCGCGACGGCGGCTCAGCGCGGGCACGCGGTCACCCTGCTGGAGCGGGGAACGGCGACCGGCGGCGCGATCCGCCTCGCGGCGTCGGCCCCCGGCCGGGAGGGGCTGCGGCCGCTGGTCGACGACCTGGCCGCCGAGTGCGCCCGGGCCGGCGTCGACGTCCGGACCGGGGTGCGGGCGACCGCCGACGTCGTCCGCGCGCAGGCCCCCGACGTCGTCGTCCTCGCCACCGGCGCGCGCCCGGCCCGGCCCGCGTGGGCGGGGGGAAGCGACCGGGTGGTCGACGTGCGGGAGGTGCTCGCGGGCGGGGCCGCCCCCGCCGGCGACGTCCTGGTCGTCGACGAGCTGGGTGCGGCGGCCGCGACCTCCGTCGCCGAGCTGCTCGCCGGGCGCGGCTGCACGGTCGAGGTGACCACCGCGGCGATGGTCGTGGGCCAGGACCTCGGCCTGACCCTCGACCTGCCGCGCTGGCGCCGCCGGGCCGCCGAGCTGGGCATCCGGCTGAGCACCGACCGGGTGGTCGAGGGGATCGAGGGACGGCTCGTCCGGCTGCTGCACCACCCGACCGGGGTCGTCGAGACCCGCACCGTCGACCGGGTGGTGGTCGCGGCGCCGGCCGAGCCCGCCGACGAGCTGTGGCGGACGCTGCGCGGCAGCGGGCTGGAGGTGCACCGGATCGGCGACTGCCTCGCCCCGCGCCGGGCCTCGGCGGCCACCCTGGACGGCGAGCGGCTGGGCGCGGCCCTCTAACGCTCGTACCGGGTGCGCAGGCCGGCGACCAGCAGGTCCAGGCCGAACTCGAAGGTGGTGCGGTGCGGCTCGTCGAGCACCTCGGTGATCGCGGCCAGCAGGGTCGGGTGCCCGGCCAGGATCTCCTCGCGCAGCGCGGTGAGCTCGGCGTCGTCCTTCGTGGGCAGCGGCTGGCCGGCGCTGCGCTCGGCCTCGGCCTGCCACTCGATCGCGCTGCCGAGCACGTAGGAGCCCAGGGCGAACAGGGCGTGCTGGGCGTCCCCCGGGGCCAGGCCGGCGTCGACGAGGACGGCGAGGGCGCGGTCGATCGAGGCCAGGCTGTCCCGGCTCGGCCGGTTCCCGGCCAGCACGCGGGGGGCGTCCCGGGTGGCGACGAGCGCGTCGAACATCCGCTCGGCGTCCGCCCGCAGCCACTCCCACCAGGGCTGTCCCGGCGCGGGCCCGGCGTGGTCGACCCCCGCGCGGCGCAGCAGCTCCTCGGCCATGAGGTCCATGAGCTGGCGCTTGTTGTCCACGTGCCAGTAGAGCGTCGGCCCGGCGACGCCGAGCCGCGCCGCGATCCGCCGGAACGACACCGCCTCCAGACCGCCCTCGGCCAGCAGGGCCAGGGCCGCGTCGACGACCGCCTCGCGGGTCACCGGGGAGCGCTCTGCCGCTTTCACGCTTGACACCCTAACGGTGTTAGAGAACTCTCCTCGCCGTGCCTGACGCTGCGAGAGTGCCGGCCATCGAGGTGGCCGGGTTGACCAAGACCTACAAGACCGGCGACTCCGTCGTCGAGGCGGTCAAGGGGATCGACCTGCGGGTGGAGACCGGGCAGACCTACGGCTTCCTCGGCCCCAACGGGGCGGGCAAGTCCACGACCATCGAGATGCTCTGCACGATCCGGAACCCCAGTGCCGGCGCGGCCCGGGTGGCCGGCTTCGACGTCGTCCGCCAGCGCGACCAGGTGCGCCGCCGGATCGGCCTGGTCTTCCAGCAGCAGACGCTGGACCTGCAGCTCACCGCCGAGCAGAACCTGCGCTTCCACGCCGAGCTCTACGGCCTGCCGCGCGCGGTCGCCGAGCGCCGCATTCGCGAGGTGCTGGAGATGGTGGCGCTGACCGACCGCCGCACCGACACGGTGCAGCGCTTCTCCGGCGGGATGAAGCGCCGGCTGGAGATCGCCCGCGGGCTGGTGCACGCCCCGCAGGTGCTCTTCCTCGACGAGCCGACGATCGGCCTGGACCCGCAGACGCGCGCCGCGATCTGGGACTACCTGCACGACCTGCGCCGGACGACGGAGATCACCGTCTTCGTCACCACGCACTACATGGACGAGGCCGAGCACTGCGACCGGATCGCGATCATGGACCACGGGGAGATCGTCGTGGAGGACACGCCGGAGGCGCTCAAGTCCAGCATCGGCACCGACCGGATCGCGTTGCGCACCGACGACGACGAGCTGGCGATCGCCCGCGTCCGCGAGCGGCTGGGCATCGAGGCGGGCATCCACGAGGGCCAGGTGACCCTCGCCGTCGCGCACGGCGCGCAGGTCGTGCCCCGGCTGTTCACCGAGCTCGGCGTCGGCATCCGGTCGGTCACCGTGACCCGCCCCAGCCTGGACGACGTCTTCCTGACCTACACCGGCCGCACCATCCGCGACTCCGAGGGGCCCGGGCACCCGGCGTTCCCCTTCGCCGGGAGGCGATGACATGACCGACTCCGTCGACGAGCACGACATGACGACCCGCGACACCGCCGTTCCGCCCGCGCCGAGCCCGGAACTGCTGCCCGAGGTCCGCAGCGACCTCGCCCACGAGCTGCGCGCCACCTGGGTCGTCATGCGCCGGGAGCTGATCCGGCTGCGCCAGGACAAGGCCCGCATCCTCACCATGCTGCTGCAGCCGGTGCTGTTCATCTTCGTGATGGGCACCGGGCTGGCCAGCATCGTCGACACGGGCGGCGGCACCAGCTTCCGCACGTTCCTCTTCCCCGGCGTGCTGGCGACGTCGGTGCTGTTCACCGCCGCGTTCGCCGGCATCTCGCTGGTGTGGGACCGGGAGTTCGGGTTCCTGCGCGAGATGATGGTCGCGCCGATCTCCCGCGAGGCGATCATCTGGGGCAAGTGCCTCGGCGGCGCCGTCGTCGCCACCGTGCAGAGCCTGGTGCTGCTGGCGCTGGTCGGCACCGTCGGCATCCCCTACTCGCCGCCGCTGCTGCTCGCCCTGGTCGGCTGCCTGTTCCTCGGCTCGCTGCTGCTGACCGCGCTGGGCGTGCTGCTCTCCACCCGGATCAAGACCATCCAGACGGCGATGCCGGTCAGCCAGCTGCTGATCATGCCGATGATGTTCCTGTCGGGCGCGCTGTTCCCGGTCTCCGCGTTGCCCGACTGGCTCGCCGTCCTGACCCGGCTCAACCCGCTCACCTACGTGGTCCAGCCGATGCGGTACCTGACCCTGCAGCACCTGGCCCTGACCGCGGAGGAGCGCGAGCGGCTGCTCCCGGTGCTCACCTGGTGGGGCTGGGAGGTGCCGGTCGGCGTCCAGCTGCTCACCGTCGCCGTCATCACCCTCGGCCTGGTCACCCTCGCGGCACGGGTCTTCCGGACGACGGAGTGACAGGACCCCGTCCTCCTCGCCGCTCGCAGCGGGACCCTGGACGGGGCCGTCCGTAGGCTGCCCCGGTGAGTTCCCTCGCCGGGGCGTTCTGGCCCGAGCTGCCCGAGCGCCCGCTCCTCCTCGTTCCGCTCGGCGCGGTCGAGCAGCACGGCCACCACCTCCCCCTGGCGACCGACACCACGGTCGCCTGCGCGGTCGCCGGGACCGCCGTCGACGACCTGGACGGCGCGCTGCTGGCCCCGGCTCTGGCCTACGGCGCCAGCGGGGAGCACGAGGGCTTCCCGGGCACCGTGTCGATCGGCACCGAGGCCCTGACCGGGCTGCTCGTGGAGTACGGGCGGTCGGCGTGCCGCTGGGCCGGCCGGCTGGTGCTGGTGAACGGGCACGGCGGCAACCTCGACGCGCTGCGCACGGCGGTCCCGCAGCTGCGGTCGGAGGGCCGGGACGTCGCCTGGTTCCCGTGCGGGTCGCCCGGCGCCGACGCGCACGCCGGCCGCACCGAGACGTCGCTGGTGTTGCACGTGGAACCTCGGGCGGTGCGGCTGGACCGGGCGGTGGCGGGGGAGACCGCCCCGATCGCCGAGCTGCTGCCGCGGCTGCGCGCCGAGGGCGTCCGCGGGGTCAGCCCCACCGGCGTCCTCGGCGACCCGGCCGGCGCCTCGGCGGAGGAGGGCGCCGCGCTGCTGGTGGACCTGGCCGGCCGCCTGGCCGGCGCCGTAGGAGCGTGGGACGTCGACCCGGCCGGCCGGCTGCGGGGCTGAGCGCGGACTTCCGCGGTGTGGGCGTCAGCCGCTCGCGGCGCCTGTGCGGGTCCCCGCGCACCGTGTGGTGATCTCGGCAGGGCGTCGGCCGGGACGACCCCGGCGGGCGAGATCCGGGCGCTGTCAGACAGTCCGGTCGGCCTGCGTACGGACGCGGAAGCGGAGGATGGTGGCGTCGCCCGACCGCGTGCTGCTGATCGGTTCCAGATCTGTCCGCGCCACGCCCGGTGACGAGAAGCGGATGCCGTCGCCGAGCAGGACCGGCAGGACGTACACCAGGATCTCGTCGACGAGTCCCCGCTGCAGGCACTGGCCGGCCACGTCGGCACCGAGGATCTCGAGGTCCTTGCCGCCGGCAGCGTCCAGTGCCGTGGCGACCGCTTCGCCGATGTCGCCGGTGAGGATCGTGACGTTCGCGTTCGGCGGCACCAGCGGCCTGTGGGTGAGGAGGAACATGGATCCGGAGAAGGGGTAGTCGGCGCTGCCCGGCTTCTCGGCCTTCATCCGCTCGCCCACCTCCCAGGTCCGCCGGCCGACGAGCATGGCGCCGGTGGCCGCTGCGATCTGCGCGAGATCGTCCGGTGCCACGAAGTCGGCGAGATCCCGGTCGTCCCCCCAGTCCATGGAATCGCCGGGACCGGCGATGAAGCCGTCGAGCGACATGCACCGGTTCACGACGACCTTGCTGCTCACGTCACGACCGCCATCCCCGGTTCGTCACCGCACGTCTGCCCTCTCCCGAGCCGACGTCTGCGAGACCTCGGCGCGCTGTCACGGGTCGGATCTTCCCGCCCGTCGAGGCAGTCGGGGAAGTGCCGCGCCAACTCGACCACGCGTGACGACCCGGCCGGGCAGTGCCTACGTCACGGGTAGCGGCACCGAGGGCGTGCCGAGACTGCGGGCGAAGCCGAACTGCAGGGCGGCGTCACGGTCGGCGATGAACCGCTGGGACACCGCGGCGTGCGGGACCATGCGGTCGAACCCGTGGTGGGCGGCCCGGTAGACGTGCAGCTCGGTCGGGACGCCTGCCCGCATGAGGCGCTGGGCGTAGTCGATGTCCTCGTCGACGAACAGGTCGAGCTCCCCGGTCAGCACGGTCGCCGGGGGGAGACCGGCCAGGTTCTCCATCCGGGTCGGCGCGGCATAGGGAGAGACGTCGTCCGTGCCGTACGCGTCACCGAGGTAGCCGCGCCAGCCGATCTCGTTGCTCGTGCGGTTCCACACCTGGGCGTCGGTCACCAGATGGCTGAACGGTGTGGAGTTGGTGTCGTCGAGCATCGGGTAGATGAGCAACTGGTGGGCGACGGTGAACTCGCCACGATCGCGGACGAGCAGAGCGAGCCCGGCGGTCGAGCCCCCACCGGAGCTGTGCCCGCCGATCACGATCCGGCTCGGGTCGATGCCCAGCTCGTCGGCCTGGGAGACGGTCCAGGCCAGGCCGGCGTAACAGTCCTCGGCAGGTGCCGGGAAGGGGTGCTCGGGCGCTCTGCGCCAGTCGACCGAGACGACGACGCACTCGTGCCTGTCGACGATCTCCTGGCAGAACTGGTCGTCCATGTCGGGAGCCGTCAGGACGTAGCCGCCGCCTTGGGTCCAGTACAGACACGGCAGCAGCCCCGAGGCGGCGGCGACGGGACGGAAGACCCGGACCATGACGTCGGGATTGCCGTCGCGTCCGGGCGCCATGTGGTCCGCGTGGCTGACGCGCGGGTTGGGACCGCCGGTGTTGATCTGCGCGTAGAGCTCCGCGAGCGAGGCGCGAGCGGCCGGGATGTCGGTGAGGTCGAGCGCCGGGATCTGCTCGACGACGACCCGCAGCTCCGGGTCGAGACGGTCCATGATCGACACGCGTGCCTCCTGGTCGGCAACCGGTCACATCGAAGGGTGGGGAACGCTACGCCCGGCCGGTGGTGCCCGGAAGTCGCGGTCGGGTGGCTGCCCCGGCCCGGGTCAGTCGGAGAAGGGGGTGCGCGGCCGCGCCTGCCGCACGCCGTCGACGACGACGTCGACCTTCTCGTCGTAGAAGGCCACCAGCCCCGCGATGGCGAGCATCTCGCGGGTCGGGAAGTCGTAGGACCACGCGAGGTCCGGGCGCACCGTGCCGCCGAGCTCGACCGACCAGTACGCGCTCGTCTGACCCTTGTAGGGGCACTGGGTCCGGGTCGCGCTGGGCACGAGGTGGGTGAAGTCGACCGCGGAGCGGGGGAAGTAGGTGCGCGGCGGCAGCCCGGTCTCGAACACCACGACCGGTGACGAGGACTCCGCCAGCACGGCGCCGTCGAGCTCGACCCGCACGTGCCGGGTGGAGCGGAGCGCGTCGACCCGCGAGTAGGGGTTGCGCGGGTGGACGAAGACCTCCTCGTCCTCCTCGAACCACGCGTCCAGCGCCGACCACTCGAACCGGACGGTGTCCCGCAGCGGCTCGGGGGCGTCGGCGCCGTACAGCCACGCCGCACCGGGCCGGCGCACGTCCCCGGCCACGAGCGCGGCCCGGCGGGCGGTGCCGCGCGGTGTCGCCTCCGTCGTCCCCTCGTCGGCCAGCAGCGCGGTGTCGACGTCGGCGAGCGGGACGTAGTACTGCGGATACGGCGGCCACTCCCACACGTAGCGGGCGCGCACGGTGTCCAGGACGGGCCGGCCGGCCAGGAACGCGCGCACCCGGCGCGGCGCGGGCGCGACGGCGTCGGCCGGGACGAACGACGGCGGGTACTCGGACACCGGGCCTCCTCTGCCGGCAGGGCGCTCCGGGCGGACGGTTATCGTCCGAAGCATGGCAGCGCCGCCCGGTTGGTTGGTCGTCGTCGACTACCAGGAGGTCTTCCGCGACCCCGGCTCCCCCTGGACGACACCCCGCTTCGACGAGATCCGGCCGCGGGTCCGCTCGCTCGTGGAGGCCTTCGGCGACCGGGTGGTGTTCACCCGGTTCGTCGTGCCCGAGGAGCCGACCGGCGCCTGGGTGGACTACTACGCGAAGTACGCCTACTTCCGCGAGCCGCACGCGATCCCGCTGTTCCAGCTCTCCGAGGACCCGGGCGACCGTCCCGTGGTCGACGCCCCGACCTTCGGCAAGTGGGTCCCGGCCGTCACGGAGCTGGTCGGCGGCGGGCCGGTGACCGTCGCCGGCGTCGCCACCGACTGCTGCGTGCTCTCGACCGTGCTCCCCGCGGCCGACGCCGGCGTGCCGGTGCGCGTGGTCGCCGACGCGTGCGCCGGGGCGAGCGACGAGGCGCACGAGGACACGCTGCAGGTCCTCGGCTGCTACGCCCCGCTGATCGAGGTGACGACGACCGCCGAGGTCCTCGCCGAGGGATGACCTCGGTCCCCGCGCCGCCCCCGGACCGGCTGCCCGACGGGTTCGCCGTCCGGCTCGACCCGCGCACCCGGCGGCGGGACGGGGGGACGGCGCTGCTCGGCGGCTCACCCCTGCGGCTGCTCCGCCTGCTGCCCCGGGCCCGCGACCTGCTCCGCGGCGACCGGCTGGTCGTCGGCGACGCCGCGACCGCCGCGCTCGCCGCCCGGCTGCTCGACGCGGGGCTCGCCCACCCGGAGCCGGCCGCCGCGGCCTCGGCCGACCTCACCGTCGTGGTCCCCGTGAAGGACCGCCCGGCCGAGCTGGACCGGCTGCTCGGCGCCCTGCGGGCGGATCCCGCCACCGCCGCCGTCCCGGTGGTCGTGGTGGACGACGGCTCCGCGGACCCGGCCGCGGTGTGCGCGACGGCCGGCCGGCACGGCGCGCGGGTGCTGCGCCACGACGTCAGCCGCGGCCCCGCCGCCGCCCGCAACGCCGGGCTGGCCGCGGCCGGCACCGACCTCGTCGCCTTCCTCGACTCCGACTGCGTGCCGCGGCCGGGCTGGGCCGGGGTGCTCGCCGGCCACACCGCCGATCCGCGCCTGGCCCTCGTCGCCCCCCGGATCACCGCGCTGGAGTCCGCCGCCGGCGGGTGGGTGGAGCGCTACGAGGCGGCGGTCAGCGCCCTGGACATGGGGCGGCACCCCGCCCGGGTCGCTGCGGGGACGGCGGTCTCCTACGTGCCCAGCGCCGCGCTGCTGGCCCGCCGCGGCGCCCTCGGGACGGGGTTCGACGAGTCGATGCGCGTGGCCGAGGACGTCGACCTGGTCTGGCGGCTCACCGTGGCCGGCTGGCGGGTGCGCTACGAGCCGGCGGCCGCCGTCGCGCACGAGCACCCCGCGACCACGCGGGAGTGGCTGCGCCGGCGGGCCTTCTACGGCACCGGCGCCGCGCAGCTCGCCGCCCGGCACGGCGCGGCCGTCGCCCCGGTGGTCGTCTCGCCGTCGACGGCGGCGGCCTGCGCGCTGCTCCTCTCCGGACGCCGCCCCGCCGTGCTGGCGGCCGGCGGGGTCCTCGCCGTGACCGCGGGCCGGCTGGCCCGGAGGCTGGCGCGGCCCGGGCAGCGGGCGCCGGCCGGGCTGGCCGCCGTCCTGGTGCTGCGCGGGAGCGCCGCCGCCGGCCGCACGCTGGCCCGCTCGGCCACCCGGCACCACTGGCCGCT